>JAEYRT010000207.1 GCA_023435325.1 Pseudomonadota bacterium
CAGCATGGAAGGCCAAATACCACCGAATGGCATCTCTGATCATGCTGGGCGGTGCCGGTCTGTGCACCTGTATTACTTTCCTGTGGTTCTCCGCACCTGATCTTGCACTGACACAGCTCGTGGTTGAAGTGGTCACCACCGTGCTGATCTTGCTGGGATTGCGCTGGTTGCCCAAGCGCGACAAGAGCCTGCGCATTCCGGCACTGTCATCCGAACTGGTGGCACGTGCACGCCGCATGCGTGACCTGCTGGTTTCCATTGCCGCCGGTGGTGGTGTGGGCTGGCTGGCATTCGCCATGATGAGCCGCCCTTTCCCGGAATCCACATCGACCTTCTTCCTGGAGCGCGCCTTGTCTGAGGGCGGGGGCACCAACGTGGTCAACGTGATGCTGGTGGACTTCCGCGGCTTCGACACGTTTGGTGAAATTGTGGTGCTGGGCATCGTGGCTCTGACTGTCTATGCCTTGCTGCGCCGCTTCCGCCCCGCACGAGAAACCATGGACATTCCCGAGCAGCAGCGCTTCATCCCTGGAGACCTGCAAACCGACTTGGTGAATCCCCGCCATGCCACCGACACTGCGGTGGGCTACCTGATGGTGCCCGCAGTGCTGGTGCGCCTGCTGCTGCCATTTGCCACCATGGTTTCGATTTATCTGTTCCTGCGTGGGCACAACGAACCTGGCGGCGGCTTCGTCGCGGGCCTGGTATTTTCTGTGGCCTTGCTGCTGCAATACATCATCTCGGGCACGCACTGGGTGGAAGCGCACATGCCCCTCTTTCCACGGCGCTGGATCGGCTTTGGCCTGCTGTTTGCCATCCTGACCGGCCTGGGATCGGTGGTAGTCGGCTACCCGTTCATGACCAGTCACACCTTCCACTTCAGCCTGCCCTGGATTGGGCAGATTCACCTGGCCAGCGCCACCTTCTTTGACATAGGAGTCTTTACCTTGGTTGTGGGTTCTACCCTGCTGATCTTGACCGCCATTGCCCACCAGTCCGTGCGCGGGCATCGTTACCACGCACGCATGCAAGAAGAGCAAGCCGCTCAGGAAGGAGGCCGCTAATGGAAACCGTTTTGGCCATTGCCATTGGCGTACTCGCAGGCTCAGGGGTCTGGCTGCTGTTGCGCCCCCGTACGTTCCAGGTCATTGTGGGTCTGTCTCTGCTTTCCTATGCCGTGAACCTGTTCATCTTCAGCATGGGCCGTGAAGGCCTGGCCATTGACAAGGAGCCCGTACTGCGCCCTGGTGTGCCTGAAACACTGGCCCACTATGCAGACCCCATGCCTCAGGCGCTGGTGCTGACCGCCATCGTGATCGGTTTTGCCATGACGGCACTGTTCCTCGTGGTGCTGCTGGCCTCTCGCGGCATGTCCGGCACCGACCATGTGGATGGTGTCAAGTCACGTGATGTGCAGGAGATGCCATGAGCCTGATTCTCGAATGGCTGGCATCACTGATGCCGCATCTCATGCTTGCGCCCATTGTTTTGCCCATGGTGACGGCCGCGCTGATGCTGCTGCTCAAAGAAGAGCGCCAGGTCGTCAAGGTGGTGATGAACATTGGCTCCACGACCGTCGGTCTGCTGATCTCGATTGCATTGTTGCTCTGGGCCGACCAATCCGGCTCCAGCACCACCATGGGCGTGTATCTGCCCGGCAACTGGCAGGCGCCCTTTGGCATTGTGCTGGCGCTGGACCGACTGACCGCGCTGATGCTGGTGCTGACCAGCAGCATTGCTCTGGCTGCCTGCCTGTTTTCGACGGCTCGCTGGCACAAGGCAGGCGTGCACTTTCATCCGCTGTTCCAGTTGCAGCTGATGGGCTTGAGTGGTGCCTTCCTCACGGCCGACCTGTTTAATCTGTTCGTGTTTTTCGAGATCATGCTGGCAGCCTCGTACGGTCTGCTGCTCCATGGTTCGGGGCGCATGCGTGTGCAGTCAGGTCTGCACTACATTGCCATCAATCTGGCCGCCTCCTCGCTGTTCCTGATCGGCGTGTCCATGCTCTACGGCATTACCGGTACGTTGAACATGGCCGATCTGGCACAGGCCATTCCGCAAGTCTCTGACGCCGATCGCGGGCTGCTGCACACAGCAGCGGGCGTGCTGGCCACCGCCTTTTTGATCAAAGCTGCCGTCTGGCCACTGAACTTCTGGCTGGTGCCCGCTTACAGCGCTGCAACAGCTCCTGTGGGCGCACTGTTTGCCTTGATGACCAAAGTGGGCGTCTACACCATCTTGCGCCTGTGGACGCTGATGTTCTCCAGCGATGCCGGAGCATCCGCGCTGTTTGGCTCGATGTGGCTGATTGCCGGCGGCATGGTGACCATGGTGTTTGCCGGCATTGGCGTGCTTGCCGCCACGCGCCTGACGCACCTGGCGGGCTACGCGGCGATCCTGTCTTCAGGCACTTTGCTTGCCGCCATCGGTTTTGGGCAGAACATGCTGACGGCAGGCCTGCTGTATTACCTGCCCAGCTCCACGCTGGCCGTTGCCATCTTGTTCATGCTGGCGGACATCATGGACCGCTGGCGCAATGACGGCAATGTGGACATTGATGACGAAGAAGCACCTTTCCTGAACTCGGAACTGGTGCCCACCCAGAGCCTGAACCTGGACGAAAACGAGCAAGTGCTGATTGGCCGCGCCATTCCTGCTGCGGCGGCGTTCCTGGGCTTGGCTTTCATCATGTGTACGCTGGTGATTGCCGGCCTGCCTCCGCTGTCGGGCTTCATTGGCAAATTCGCCATGCTTACCAACCTGATCAACCCTGTGGGTCTGGGGCAGTCTGCCGGCTATCAGGCCGGGCATTGGGGCTGGGTTTTGCTGGCGCTCATGATTGCCACCGGCCTGCTGGCACTGATTGCACTCACGCGTGCAGGCATTCGACACTTCTGGGCCACGCATGAACGCGGCACGCCCGAGCTGCGCGTCTCTGAAGGCTTGCCGATTGCAGCGCTGATGGCCCTGTGCATCGTGCTCACCGTCAAGGCAGACTCTGCGATGCAATACACCCAAAATGCGGCCAATGCCTTGCATGCACCCCGCACCTATATTCAAGCCGTGATGGAAACCAGCCCTGTTCCCAATCCTGTTGCAACGCCCAAGGAGCCGGCCAACATTCAGACCAAGCCACAGGAGACACAGCCATGATGAAGCTGCTCTTCCCTGCCCCGCTGCTGTCCGTGGCCTTGTTTGTCCTGTGGCTGCTGCTCACCCATTCAGTCAGCCGAGGGCACATCGTGCTGGGTGCGATCCTGGGCTTGCTCATCCCCATTGCAACACGTGGCCTGCGTCCCTTGCCGGTGCGCGTGCGTCATCCGCTGACCATCTTGAAGCTGGCACTGACCGTGGTCTATGACACCTCGGTATCCAATTTCCAGGTTGTGCGTTTCCTGCTGCTGCCCCGCCTGCGCAAGCACTCGGCAGCCTTTGTACACATTCCCCTGGAACTGCGCGACCCTAACGGTCTGGCGGTACTTGCCATGATCACCTGCATCACCCCAGGTACGGCATGGGCCGAAATTTCACGTGACCGCTCCGTGCTGCTGCTGCACGTGCTCGAAGTCGATGATGCCCAGACGATCATCGACCACGTCAAAACCAAGTACGAACGCCCGCTGATGGAGATTTTTGAATGAGCCAATGGCTAATGTGGGTTTTGTCCTTTGCCCTGTTCCTGCTGGTGCTGGCCATGGCCTGCACACTCTCTCGCCTGCTCAAAGGCCCTTCTGCCCAAGACCGCGTGCTGGCGCTGGACTGCATGTACCTGAACGGCATGCTCGGCATGCTGGTGCTGGGCATCATGTACAGCTCTTCCATGTATTTCGAAGCAGCGCTGCTGATTTCGCTGTTTGGCTGCGTGGGGTCCACGGCCATGGCCAAGTTCCTGCTGCGCGGAGAGGTGATCGAATGAATGAAGTCGTATTGCCACTGTGGGCAGAGATCACCATTGCCATCCTGACGCTCGGCGGTGCAGGTATCGCGCTGATGGGCTCCATGGGGTTGATGCGCCTCAAAAGCTATTTCGAGCGCGTGCACGCCCCTTCCATCATCGCCACCATGGCTTGCTGGCTCATCATGTGGGCCACGTTCGTGTTCTTCAGCGCCACGGGTGAAGGTTGGGCATTGCATGCCTTGCTGATTGCCGTGTTCATCGCCGTGACCGTTCCCATCACCACCATCTTCCTGATGCGCGCCGCACTGTTTCGTGCGCGCCGTTCAGGTGGCGATGTGCCACCCAGCATCAGCCGCATCGTGCCCAACGAACCCCAGGCAGAAGAGGCCGTTACCGCCGAAACGGAGCCAACGAAAAAGTGAGCAGCCAGGACTCACCATGGCTCCTCTTCAAAGCATTTTTGCCATTCATCACTTCCCATGCACCACATCATTGCCATTTGCACCGGAGCCAGCCTTGGCGCCTTGCTGCGCTGGCAGTTGGGACTGTGGCTGAATTCTGCCGGAGCCCTGCCCTGGGGCACTTTAGTGGCCAATGCCGTGGGCGGCTATGGCATTGGACTGGCGGTGGCCTGGCTGCAAGCCAGCCCTGAACTCGATCCCGTCTGGCGCCTGGCCATCATCACGGGATTTCTCGGAGCCTTGACCACTTTTTCCAGCTTTTCCGCGGAAGTGGTCGCGCTGTTGCAGGCCCAGCGCTGGGGCATGGCCCTGTGCTGGACCCTGGCCCATGTCACGCTGTCCCTGGCCCTGACCATCACTGGCCTGTACACCGTACAGACACTGCGTTGAACATGGGGACATGGCGGCCGCTGACGCCGTGCGTGCCCCTGCAATCTGCGAAGATGTGCATTTGCTTGTGTGAATAGTGCTATTGGAGATTTATGGATACGAAGACATCCCTGCATGAGCGTACGCTGAGCGAAGATCTGGCACCGCTGACGGCTCCCGATGTCGTGAATGAAGCTACCGCAGCCGATCCTCTGCTGCCTGATGCCTACCGTCTGGCATTTGCCGATCCTGAATTCATGGCCCGCCGTGAAGTGCGCGGCATCCGTTTTCAGCTGGAGTTGCTGAAGCCCGAACTGGGCCAGCAGGCCTATGGCATCGAAAATACGGTGGTCGTCTATGGCAGCGCGCGTTTTATCGATACGGAGACGGCCCAGGCACGCCTGGCAGAAGCCCAGGCCAATGGCGACGCAGAGCAGATCCGCCGTGCCGAACGTGATCTGCGCAACTCCAGCCGTTATGAAAATGCCCGCGCTTTTGCGCGTTTGGTGGCCGAACACAGCCAGCGCCAGCCACAGGACCAGCGCATCTACATCTGCACCGGCGGTGGCCCCGGCATCATGGAAGCGGCCAACCGTGGTGCGTTTGAAGCCGGTGCCGCCAACGTCGGGCTGAACATTCTGCTGCCGCATGAGCAGCAAGGCAATCGCTACATCACGCCCGAGCTGAGCTTCAAGTTCCACTACTTTGCCCTGCGCAAGATGCACTTCATGATGCGCGCCAAGGCCTTGGTGGCTTTCCCCGGTGGTTTTGGCACCATGGATGAACTGTTTGAAGTGCTGACGCTGGTGCAGACCACGAAGGTCAAGCCCGTGCCCATCATTTTGTTCGACAGCACGTTCTGGAAGCAGCTGTTCAACTTTGACCTGCTGGTGGCCGAAGGCATGATCTCGCCTCAGGACGTGGAGCTTTTCCACTTCGTGGACACACCCGAAGCAGCCTGGAAGATCATTACCGACTTCTACCAGCTGCCCGTTTAAAAGCGCTGGCATGTGCGCTCAACAGCTGCCCGAGCGGCTGCTGTTGGCGCGTCATTTCTCTGGCAGTGCAGCCTGTCCTGGCGCAGCATTGAGCGAAGGCAAATCCTGCTTGCCCAGCAACCAGGCCAGCCGTGAGGAGCTTCCCACAATGGCGCCCACTGCCCAGAACAGGGCCGAGACACCAACCACGGTGCCAATGGAGCCAAACAGCACCGGCATCAAGACGCTGGAGCCATTGATGGCCATCATGCGCAAGCCCAAAGCCTCACCCTGACGGTGCTGCGGCGTGATCTGGTGAATCATGCTCATCACCATGGGCTGTACTGACCCCAACACCAGCCCCAGACAGACCGAGCAAGCCATCATCGCCCAGGCATTGGGCATCCATGGATAGGCCATGAACAACAGGCAGGCGCAGATCATGGCCGTCATCACGACCTTCCATTCGCTCAGATGCTCCGACACCAGAGGGATCAGCAAGCGGATGAGCGCGGCAGCAATGGCAAAAGCCCCCAGTATCGAGCCGATGGCCGAGGCAGACAGCCCTCGTTCATGGCCCAGAATGGGCACGACAAAAGTGTGGACATCCCAGCACGACGACAGCGCCCAGTTCATGAGCAGCAAGCGGCGAAATGCCTGGTTTTGCAACATGTCCCAGGCGGCGCCCTTTTTATGGTCTGCGGGCAGAGGTTCGGGCTTGGTTTCCTGCACGGTCCGCACCCACAACCAGGCACTGAGCGGCAGCAAGGCCAACAGCACGAAAGCAGCCCTGAAGCCCGCATCGCTGGCAGCTTCTCCTCCGGCATAGTCAATCAGCAGGCCTGCCAGAAAGGGGCCAAGGAAGTTGGAGACTGCCGGTCCGATGGCCAGCCAACTGAACACCCTGCGCAGCGCCACCTTGTCATGGGCCTGTCGGCCCACATGCCGCTGCAGCGCAATGATGGCGGCCCCCGAAGCGCCACCGCTGCACAGGGCCGCAAAGCACAGCATCGGATAGTGGGGATAAATCACCGCCGCCGTAGCACCCAAGGTGGCCACGATGACACTGATGGCCAAGGGGCGCTTGAGCCCGTGGCGGTCCGCATAACGTCCGGCCGGCAGCGACAGGAACACCTGTGTCAGCGCAAACAGGGCCAGCAGAAAACCCACGGCCGCAGGGCTATAGCCTTCGCGCAACGCCAGCAAGGGCGTGGCCATGCGCATACCTGTCATGCAGGCATGAATAGAAATTTGCGCCAGTATCAGGCGCATCAACGACCAGGTCACAAATTACTCGTTTTCAGAATCTACCGCTGTCGCAAAGGCTGGTGCAGTCGCACTTCCGGGGGGCAGAACCTGCGGTCTGGGATGGCTCGATGCTGTATCGGGCAGCTCCTGCACCGTGCGCAAACGGCGTTGAATGGCACGTGTGCGGACATCCACCTGCTCGAATTTTCTGGCAGCGGCATCGATCGATTTGCGCGTGGCTTCCACCACCTCCCCGAACTTGGCAAATTCGGTTTTGACCTGCCCCAGCACCCCCCATACTTCGGAGGAACGCTTTTCGATGGCCAGGGTCTTGAATCCCATCTGCAGGCTGTTGAGCATTGCGGCCAAGTTGGCGGGTCCGGTGACCACCACGCGGCATTCATTTTGCACGGCTTCGACCAACCCTGGCCGCCGCATGACTTCGGCAAACAGCCCCTCGGACGGCAGATACATGACCGCAAAATCGGTGGTAAATGGCGGAGATACGTATTTGGATGCTATTTTTTTTGCTTCGTTGCGGATCGAGCTTTCCAAGGCATTGCCTGCCGCCATGGCGCCTGCCTTGTCGGCGGCATCCAGCGCATCCTGCAAACGCTGGTAATGCTCCACCGGGTATTTGGCATCGACAGGCAGCCACACCGGATGCTCGGCATCCCGGCCCGGCAGCCGGATCGCAAACTCCACCAGTTCTTCGCTGCCGGGCACAGTCTTGACATTGCGCGCGTACTGCTCGGGCGTGAGCACGTTGTCGATGATGGCACCCAGCTGCACCTCGCCCCAGGTGCCCCGCGTTTTCACGTTTGTCATCACGCGCTTCAAATCGCCAACGCTGCTGGCCAGCGACTGCATTTCCCCCAGACCTTTGTGCACCTGCTCCAGGCGCTCGCTCACCAGCTTGAAAGATTCACCCAGGCGCTGCTCCAGCGTGGCATGCAGTTTTTCATCCACGGTGCGGCGCATGGCTTCCAGCTTGGCCGCATTGTCAGCCTGGATGGTGGCCAGGCGTTCGTTGAGCGTGCCGCGCAGTTGTTCGGCGCTGTGGTGGCTGTCCTGGTTCAGACGCTGCAGCTGTTGGGCCAGCGCCTGCTGCAGGGCCGCGAATTGCTGCTGCAGCTCCTGGCGGCTGTGTCTCGCCTCTTCCATCTGGCGCACCATGTGCGTATCAACCAGATGGCGCAGACTGTCGGCCGCTGCCGTCTGGTTGTGGCCCAGGCTGTGCACCAGCCCTTGCACCTGCTGGGTCATGGCAACCATGGCGCCATCGTTTTTGCTCACCGCCATCTGGGTGAGTTGCTGGGCCCGCTCCAGATGTTCCAGACGCTCCAGCAGATCCAGATCCGCAGGTGCGGGCCGTGGCTTGAACCAAAGCAACACCAGCGCGGCCGCCATCAGCAGCCAAGCGGCCAGCATCAACCAGGGCAACCAATCCACGGCGACTCCTTAAAACCATAGCTGCCAGCGTAGTACCATCAACACTTTCAGATATTTTTATATCTGAAACGCTTATGTATCAAGCGTTAGCAGCTATTCTTTACATCAGGGGCATGAAGCCCAGCGCTGGGCACAGGCTGCGGCATCAGGCGTATTGACCGGCGTCAGCGCCGGTTTGCCGCCAAGCACGGCCAGCAAATTGTCGGCAGCCAACTGCGCCATGGCGCGGCGTGTGGGCGTGGTGGCGCTGGCAATGTGCGGAGTGAGCACCACATTGGGCACAGCCAGCAGATCGGGATGCACCTTGGGCTCCGCTTCAAACACGTCCAGGCCTGCCGCAGCAATGCGCCCCTGCTTGAGGGCCTGCGCCAGCGCTGCATCATCGACAATGCCGCCGCGTGCGATATTGATCAGTGTGGCCGTGGGTTTCATCAGCGCCAGCTCATTGGCTCCGATCGTGTGGTGGTTCTCCGGGGTGTAAGGCAGCACCAGCACGACGTGATCCGCCGTCTGCAGCAACTCCTCCTTGCCCACATACCGCGCCTTGCACGCCGTTTCCAGCTCGGGCGAAAGGCGCGAGCGGTTGTGATAGATCACCTGCATGCCAAAGCCGTGGGCGCCGCGCTTGGCAATGCCCTGGCCAATGCGGCCCATGCCGATGATGCCCAGCGTACTGCCGTGCACTTCGGCACCGGCAAACATGTCATAGCTCCATTTGGTCCATTTGCCAGCGCGCAGATAGTGTTCGCTCTCCGTCACGCGCCGCGCCGTGGCCATGAGCAGGGCAAAACCGAAGTCGGCGGTGGTTTCGGTCAGCACATCGGGTGCATTGGTGCCCTGCACGCCCGCCTGGCTCATGGCCTGCACATCAAAGTTGTTGTAGCCCACCGCCATGTTGGCCACGACTTTGAGCTGCGGACAGGCCGCCAGCACCTCAGCATCAATGCGTTCAGAGCCCGTGGTGAGCACTCCGTCCATGCCCTGGAGCTGCGCCATCAATTGCGCAGGCGTCCAGACTTCATCGGTGGCATTGGTGCGCAACTCGAAATGCTGCTTCAGGAAAGCCTCCACCTCGGGTGGAATGGCACGGGCGATCAGTACACGGGGTTTGTTCATCGTTTTAGAACCAGATAAAAGTCATCACCACAAACAAAGGCACCAGAATGCCCACGGACCACAGCATGTATCCGAAGAAGCTGGGCATGCGTACACCACGGTCTTCCGCAATGGCCTTCACCATGAGGTTGGGCGCATTGCCAATATAGGAGTTGGCACCCATGAACACCGCACCGGCGGAGATGGCCACCAGCGTCGGCGCCAGCGTGGTCATCAGCTCCACGGGGTTGCCACCCGCGGTGTTGAAGAACACGAGGTACGTCGGTGCATTGTCCAGGAAGGAAGACAACACACCTGTCGCCCAGAAATACATGGCGGTATTGGGTGTGCCGTCAGGATTGGTCACCGCACGCACCACAGCACCGAAAGGACCTTCCGTGCCGGCCTTGAGCATGGCGATGACTGGAATGATGGTCAGAAAGATACCGGCAAACAGTTTGGCCACTTCCTGCATGGGTCCCCAGCCGAACTGGTTGTTGGCATGCACGGTCTTGGGTGTGAGTGCCAGGGACAGCAGCGCCACGACAATCAAACCCGCATCACGCACCATGCCAGGCAGGCCCACATCGGTGCCGGCAATATTGAACACCACGTCCGACTTCCACATGCCGCTCATCAACACCAGACCAACCACCGCGCCGAGCAGCACAAAGTTCAGCTTGCCATCAAAGCCGATGGCCTCTTGCGTCTGCGCACCATGCACCTGCGGTGCGGGTTGCTTGTCCTGCCGGTAAAGCCAGGTATCCAGCACAAAGAACATTGCCAGCAAAGCGCCCACCAGAAACAATGCCAGGGGCCAGATGTGCAACAGCGTCCAGCTGAAATCCACGCCCTTCAAAAAGCCCAGAAACAGTGGCGGGTCCCCCAGCGGAGTGAGCGAACCTCCTGCATTGGAGACAATGAAGATGAAGAAAACCACGATATGCACCACACGCGTGCGATGGGCGTTGGCGCGAATCAGCGGGCGGATCAGCAGCATGGAGGCCCCTGTGGTGCCCATGAAACTGGCCAACACGGCACCAATGGCCAAAATGGCCGTATTCAGCACAGGCGTTCCCGTCAGGCTGCCCCGAATGTAAATTCCGCCCGCCACCACATACAGCGCCGTGAGCAGGATCACAAAAGGCAGGTATTCCGCCAGCAAGGCGTGCACGAAATTGGCTCCAGCAGCGCCTGCACCAAAAAACACGATCAACGGAACCAGAAACGCCAGCGACCAGGCCACCGTCACCTTGCCGAAGTGGTGGTGCCAGAACTCCGGTGCCAGCAGAGGCATTAGGGCAATCGACAGCAACAAACCCGCAAACGGAATCGCCCAGGCCAAAGAAAGGCTGGCACCATTCAGTTCCGCGGCGTGCCCCATGGCAGGCAGCATGGCCAGCGTTGCCGCCGCAGCGGCCCAACGCAGATAGTTCATTCAGAAGTCTCCTCGGGAATCTCGAACACCTGGCGCAGATAGGCCAGGTACTTTTGGTCTTCGCACATGCTCTTGCCAGGGGTGTCAGAGAGCTTGGCCACAGGCTGGCCATTGCAGCGCACCATCTTGATGACGACCTGCAAGGGCTCGTAGCCCAGGTCATTGGTCAGATTGGTGCCCACACCGAACGCCAGCTGGCAGCGGCCGTGAAAGCGCTGGTACAGCTCAATCGTGCGCGGAATGGTGAGCGCGTCGCTGAAGATCAGCGTCTTGTTCAAAGGGTCCACGCGATTGGCGCGGTAGTGCTCCAGCAAGCGCTCGCCCCAGACAAACGGATCGCCACTGTCATGGCGCGCACCATCAAACAGCTTGCAGAAATACAGATCGAAGTCGCGCAAAAAGGCGCTCATGCCATAGACATCGGACAGGGCAATGCCCAGATCCCCCCGGTACTCTCTCGCCCAGGACTCGAAGCCGAACACCTGGCTGTCACGCAGACGCGGCCCCAGGGCCTGGCAGGCCTGCAGATATTCATGCGCCATGGTGCCCAGCGGCGTGATGCCCAAACGCATGGCATACAGCACATTGCTGGTGCCGGCAAACTGCCCCGAGCCATAGCCTGGTGGCGGCCGCCTGCTGCCGGTGCCCAGCTTGGCGCAGAGCACGCGCAACACCTCTTCATGCCAGGCGCGGCTGAAACGGCGACGTGTGCCGTAATCGGCGATCTTCAGCCCCTCCAGGCTTTCGCCACGCAGCAACGCGATCTTCTCATCGAGCCGCCTGCGCCCCTCCATGAAGTCCGGCACCGGCTGGGTATTGCGGAAATACACCTCATTGACGATGGCCAGCACCGGAATCTCGAACGGAATCACATGCAGCCACGGCCCCTGAATGGAGATATCAATCTCGCCGTTGTCCAAAGGCGTGACCGTGATGTATTTTTCGTTGAGCTTGAACAGGCTCAGAAAGTCCACAAAGTCGCTCTTGATGAAGCGCAGGGAACGCAAATAGGTCAGCTCGGCTTCCTGAAACTGCAACTGGCACAAGGCACGAATTTCGTCACGAATCTCTTGCACATAGGGAGCAAGCTGCACGCCAGGATTGCGGCATTTGAATTTGTACTCCACCTGTGCACCCGGAAACTGGTGCAGCACCGCCTGCATCATGGTGAACTTATACAGGTCGGTATCAAGCAAACTGGTAATGATCATGGCATGCGGCCTGGGGCGAAAGCGACAGTGTAGGCCAAACCAAGGATGGTGAACGCCGAGCGTTCAGTGTTCAAACAGAGGGTTTCCCTTGTCTGACAAGCGCCTCACGCTATGAATTTGCGCTTTTCATGCACTCACACCAAAAGTGGCTCAAGACTTTTGCGCAAAACCTCGGGCAAAGACACAGGCCTGCGGCTGGCCTTGTCCACATACACATGCACAAAATGCCCGATCGCCGCTGACATGGCCGCATCCTGGGCGAACAGGCCAATCTCATAACGCACGCTGCTGGTGCCCAGTTTGCTCACACGAATACCTGCCTGCACCGTCTGCGGAAAAGCCAGCGAAGCAAAGTAGTTGCACTGGGTTTCAATGACCAGGCCAATCGTAGCTCCCTGGTGGATGTCCAAGGCGCCCTGCTCGATCAGATAGGCATTCACTGCCGTATCAAACCAACTGTAGTACACGACATTGTTCACATGGCCATACACATCATTGTCGGACCAGCGTGTGGGAATGTCGCGAAACACACGAAAAGCACTGCGAGGCTCAGGCTGCGGGCGCTGCGGCGTGGCGATGACTTGGTTCATGCGGACATTGTGTAGGTGCCAGCACACCAGGCAGGCAAACAGGTGACAGTTACTGCCCAGTGTTGGTGTTGGTGGACATCTGGGCTCTCTGCTCGGGGACTGCGGAGATCGACCTTCTGTACCCTTTTTTGGCTTTTTTGCTGCAGCGCACAAAAAAGTACTTGTTTCCCCAAAAGGCTTGGCTAGAATGCACTTCATGCTGCGCTGCAACATAAGCTTGTACAGGTGCAGCTGCTGTTAGTCCCCTCAGCCCTTTTTTACTGTTGGAGAACACCATGGCACTCACACCTGAGCAAATCATCGCCGCCCACAAGGCCAATGTTGAAACCCTGTTTAGCTTGACCACCAAAGCCTTCGAAGGCGTGGAAAAAATTGTCGAGCTGAATGTTGCGGCCTCGCGTGCCGCGCTGACAGAAGCAGCCAACCACAGCCAGGCCCTGCTGAGCGCCAAGGACGCCCAGGAATTGCTGACCCTGCAAAGCAATTTCTTCCAGCCTCTGGCCGACAAGACCGCTGCTTACAATCGCCACCTCTACAACATCGCCACCAACACCAGCGCTGAAATCAGCAAGACGCTGGAGGGTAAGGCCGCTGAAATCCAGCAGGGCTTCACCAACCTGGTGGAATCCACGACCAAGAACGCTCCCGTTGGTTCTGAAACTGCCGTGGCAGTCATGAAGAGCACGGTATCCGCTGCCAATAACGCTTTTGAAAGCGTGCAAAAGGCTGTGAAGCAGGCGGCAGATCTGGCAGAAGCCAATATGAAGGCAGTCACAACACCTGCGACCGGCGAAGCAGCATCCACTGTCAAAAAACAAGCCTGAGAAACAAAGATGGCGATCAAACGCCATCCACTAGACAAGATCTAGGGTTTTCCCGTATAATACGTGCATTGACCAGTTTGACTGGTTTTTCAGTTGTCTCCTTGGATCCTCTCGAAACCCCCGTTTCTTGGATCCCTTTAAACCCGGTTGTATCAACCGGGTTTTTTTTCGTCCGTGCTTTTCTGTCCATGACGTTGCACATGTGACTCACAAGCCCACTGCCAAACTTCATAATTGACGTTTACGTCAACGATAAACAAGGAGTACAACATGGACATCCAAGGCAAGGTTTTCATCGTCACAGGTGGCGCATCGGGTCTTGGCGAAGGCACTGCCCGCATGCTGGCTGCGCACGGCGGCAAGGTCGTGGTGGCAGACATGCAGGAAGACAAAGGCCGTGCAGTTGCCAGTGCCATCAACGGCATTTTCGTCAAGTGTGACGTGAGCAATGAAGCAGATGGCCGGAATGTGATGCAACAGGCCACTGCCCTGGGCAAGCTCATGGGTCTGGTGAACTGTGCAGGCATTGCCCCCGCAGAAAAAACCGTCGGCAAAAATGGAGCCCACAACTTGGCGGTTTATCAGAAAGTCATCCAGGTCAATCTGATCGGCACTTTCAACATGATTCGCTTGGCTGCTGAAGCCATGAGCAAAAACGACCCCGAAAGCACAGGTGAGCGCGGAGTCATCATTTCGACTGCCAGCGTGGCTGCTTATGACGGACAAATCGGTCAGGCAGCCTACGCCGCATCCAAAGGCGGCGTTGTCGGCATGACACTCCCCATTGCACGCGACCTGGCCCGCAATGGCATTCGCAACATGACCATTGCTCCTGGTATTTTTGGCACCCCGATGCTGTTCGGCATGCCCCAGGAGGTACAGGATGCGCTGGCTGCAGGCGTACCTTTCCCCAGCCGCTTGGGAACTCCTGAGGATTACGCCAAATTGGCCCAGCATATTTTTGAAAACGACATGCTCAACGGCGAAGTCATTCGTTTAGACGGAGCCATTCGTCTCGCACCCAAATAAATAGAGCGAAATAGAGCGCCCTACCAAAAACAAAAAACCGCATTAACCAAAGTTAATGCGGTTTTCAATGTCTGGCGGAGTGGACGGGACTCGAA
>JAEYRT010000021.1 GCA_023435325.1 Pseudomonadota bacterium
GTGCAGCAGCTGACGCAGGTTCAGTGGGCGCTTCAGATACTTTTGTATCTGAAACTGTTTCTGGCTCAGCGCTAGCAGCTACTTCTGTTGTAGCTTCAGGTGCAGGTGCAGGTGCAGGTGCTGGGGCCGCGTCAGCCGATTCAATCACCGCAATCACGCTGCCCTGCGCCACTTGGTCTCCCAACTTGACGCGCAGCTCCTTGAGCACACCGGCGTGGCTCGAAGGGATTTCCATGGAGGCCTTGTCGGACTCCACGGTGATCAGGGACTGCTCGACCTTGATGGTGTCACCCACGTTGACCAAAACTTCGATCACGCCGACGCTGTCGAAGTCACCGATGTCCGGGACCTTGATTTCTGTCAATGCCATATCTGTGTCTCCGCAGCTCGATTACGCGTACAAGGGGTTGATCTTGTCGGCCTTGATGCCGTACTTGTTGATGGCTTCCGCCACCTTGGTCACGGGCAGCTTGCCTTCGTCGGCCAGCGCCTTCAGCGCGGCAACCACGATGTAGTGACGATCCACCTCGAAGTGCTCGCGCAGCTTGCGGCGGAAGTCCGAGCGGCCAAAACCGTCCGTGCCCAGCACCTTGTAGGTGCGGCCCTTGGGGATGTAGGGGCGAATCTGCTCGGCGTAGGCCTTCATGTAGTCGGTAGACGCAATGACGGGGCCTTGGCTAGATTGCAGCTGCTTGGTCACGAAAGGCTGCTTGGCAGTTTCCAGCGGGTGCAGCATGTTGTGGCGCTCAGCGTCCTGACCGTCGCGGGTCAGCTCGTTAAACGATGGGCAGCTCCACACATCGGCAGCGATCTGCCAGTCTTTTTCCAGCAGCTCTTGCGCAAAGAAGGATTCGCGCAGGATGGTGCCCGAGCCCAGCAGTTGCACTCGCAGGCCGGATTGCGGCACCTTCTGGCCAGGCTTGCACAGGTACATGCCCTTGATGATCTGCTGCTCCGTGCCAGGCTGCAGGCCGGGCATGGGGTAGTTTTCATTGAGCAAGGTGATGTAGTAGAAGACGTTTTCCTGGTTCTGCACCATGCGACGCAGACCGTCTTGCATGATCACGGCCACTTCGTGCGCAAAGGTGGGGTCGTAGCTCACGCAGTTGGGGATGGTGTTGGCCAGGATGTGGCTGTGACCGTCTTCGTGCTGCAGGCCTTCGCCGTTCAGTGTGGTGCGACCCGAAGTGCCGCCCAGCAAGAAACCGCGTGCCTGCATGTCGCCCGCCGCCCATGCCAGATCGCCCACGCGCTGGAAACCGAACATGGAGTAGTAGACGTAGAACGGGATCATGATGCGGTTGGACGTGCTGTAGCTCGTCGCAGCAGCAATCCACGAAGCCATACCACCGGCTTCATTGATACCTTCTTGCAGGATTTGGCCTGCCTTGTCTTCGCGGTAGTACATGACCTGGTCTTTGTCGACCGGGGTGTACTGCTGACCGTGGGGGTTGTAGATACCGATTTGGCGGAACAGGCCTTCCATACCAAAGGTACGTGCTTCGTCCACCAAAATTGGCACCACGCGGGGGCCGATGTTCTTGTCACGCAGCAGTTGCGTCAGGAAACGCACATAGGCTTGTGTGGTGGAGATTTCGCGGCCTTCTGGAGTGGGCTCCAAAATCGCCTTGAAAGTATCCAGCGCAGGCGCGGTGAAGGCTTCGTCAGCCTTTTCGCGGCGATGCGGCAGGTAACCGCCCAAGGCCTTGCGGCGCTCGTGCAGGTATTTGATTTCAGGGGTGTCGTCGGCTGGCTTGTAGAAAGGCAGCTCGGCGATTTGGCTGTCAGGAATTGGGATGTTGAAGCGGTCGCGGAAGGCCTTGATGTCTTCGTCGCTCAGCTTCTTGGTCTGGTGCACGGTGTTCTTACCTTCACCGACCTTGCCCATGCCAAAGCCCTTGACGGTCTTGACCAACAGCACAGTGGGCTGGCCCTTGTGGCTGTTGGCAGCGTGAAACGCTGCGTAGACCTTCTGCGCATCGTGGCCACCACGGCGCAGGTTCCAGATCTCGTCGTCGGACATGTGCTCGACCATCTTCAGCGCGCGAGGGTCGCGGCCAAAGAAGTGCTTGCGCACGTAGGCACCATCGTTGGCCTTGAAGGCCTGATAGTCGCCGTCGTTGCACTCCATCATGATCTTCTTGAGCACGCCGTCCTTGTCCTTGGCCAGCAGCTCGTCCCAGCCACGGCCCCAGATCAGCTTGATCACGTTCCAGCCGGAACCACGGAACTCGCCTTCCAGCTCCTGGATGATCTTGCCGTTGCCGCGCACCGGGCCGTCCAGACGCTGCAGGTTGCAGTTGATCACGAAGATCAGATTGTCCAGGTTCTCACGCGCAGCCAGGCTGATCGCGCCCAGGGATTCGGGCTCGTCCATTTCACCGTCACCGCAGAACACCCAGACCTTGCGGTTTTCGGTGTTGGCAATGCCACGGGCGTGCAGGTATTTCAGGAAACGCGCCTGGTAAATCGCCATCAGTGGACCAAGACCCATGGAGACGGTGGGGAACTGCCAGAAGTTGGGCATCAGCTTGGGGTGTGGGTAGCTGGAGATGCCCTTGCCGTCCACTTCCTGGCGGAAGTTCAGCAGTTGCTCTTCGGAAATACGGCCTTCCAGGTACGCGCGGGCATAGATGCCGGGCGAGACGTGACCCTGGATATACAGGCAGTCACCACCGTGGTTTTCGCTCTCGGCATGCCAGAAGTGGTTGAAGCCTGCACCGAACATATTGGCCAGCGAGGCAAACGAACCGATGTGACCGCCCAGGTCGCCCCCTTCCGGCGGGTGGTGGCGGTTGGCCTTGACCACCATGGCCATGGCATTCCAGCGCATGTAGGCACGCAGGCGGCCTTCGATTTCGAGGTTGCCGGGGCACTTGGCTTCTTGCGAGGCCTCAATGGTGTTCACATAGCCGGTTTGGGCCGAGAAGGGGAAATCCACGCTGTTCTGGCGGGCATGTTCCAGCACTTCCTCAATCAGCTGGTGCGCGTACTCGGCACCTTCACGGTCGATGACGGCAGAGAGCGCGTCCATCCACTCGCGGGATTCTTGGGGGTCCAGGCTGGGCTTGGCGTTGGTGCCGGCCTGAGGGTCGGTG
>JAEYRT010000220.1 GCA_023435325.1 Pseudomonadota bacterium
GTGCTGCTCCACCTGCGAGATGCGCGTGGTGACCTGGTATTCGGCACTGGGGAAGAACACCGACATGAAGCGGCGCACGACCAGGTCGTACAGCTTTTGCTCGGCCTCGCTCAAACCGGAAGGCGCTTGCGTGGTCGGAATGATCGCAAAGTGGTCGGAAACCTTGGCGTTGTCAAAAATGCGCTTGGAGGGACGCACATAACCCGCGCCCAGCGCCTGCTGTGCAAACGGCTCCAGATGGCGCATGCCGCTGTTGGCGAGCATTTCGAACGTCTGGCGCGCAACGGGCAGATAGTCTTCCGGCAGCGCGCGTGAATCGGTACGCGGATAGGTCAACGCCTTGTGGCGCTCATACAGGCTTTGTGCCAGCGCCAACGTGGTTTTGGCCGAGAAGCCGAACTTGCCATTGGCCTCGCGCTGCAGGCTGGTCAGGTCAAACAGCAGGGGCGAAGCCTGCGTCGTGGGCTTGCTCTCTTCCCTGACCGTGGCGGGCTTGCCCTTCACGGCGGCGGCAATGGCTTCCGCTTCCTGCCTGCTCCAGACACGGTCTGCCTTGGCCTCGGCGTCTTCGCTCTTCTTCCACTGCGGGTTGAACCACTTGCCGAGGTACTGCCCGGCTTGTGCATCAAACGTGCCATGCACCTCCCAGTAATCGCGGCTGACAAATTTGCGGATCTTGTCTTCACGGTCCACCACCAGCGACAGCGTCGGGGTCTGCACACGCCCCACCGTGGTCAGAAAGAAGCCGCCATCGCGCGAGTTGAACGCTGTCATCGCTCGCGTGCCGTTGATGCCCACCAGCCAGTCCGCTTCCGAACGGCTGCGCGCAGCGTCGGCCAGGCCCTGCATTTGTTGCTCGGAGCGCAGCTTCTCAAAGCCTTCGCGGATGGCCTGGGGCGTCATGGATTGCAGCCACAGGCGCGCAATCGGCTTGCCCAGGGTACCCTTGGCGCCACCGGCGTATTGTTCGATCAGGCGGAAGATCAGCTCCCCTTCACGGCCCGCGTCACACGCGTTGATCAGCTGGGTCACGTCCTTGCGCTTGGCCTGCTTGACCACCGCGTTCAGGCGGCTCTTGGTCTTGTCCACAGGCTTGAGGTCAAAACGGGGCGGAATCACGGGCAGATTCGCAAAGCTCCACTTGCCGCGCTTCACATCAAACTCTTCGGGGGCCTGGATTTCCACCAAGTGGCCCACGGCGCTGGTGACCACGAACTGCTCGTTCTCGAAATGGTCTTCATGCTTGTCAAACTTGCCATAGGCGGGCGTCAGGGCGCGCACGATGTCTTGTGCCACCGACGGTTTTTCCGCAATCACCAGGGTCTTTGTCATTGAATGCTCTCGTCATTTACAACGGCCGCTGGCACAGCGCACAGCCACCGCTTCTACAATTCGTTCTCACGCACGCGTGCGTGCGCATATGTACATGTACGCATGCGCGCACGTGCATGTGTGCATATTTAAGTTATCAGAGATTCCAATGCCCAGCACATCCCGCCCTTCTCCTTACGGAAAACGCATCCAAACGCGTCGCTCCGGTGTTCATGGCAAGGGCGTGTTTGCCGTGCAGGACATTGCCGCAGGCGAAACCATCATCGAATACAAAGGCGAAGTCATCAACTGGGAAGAGGCGCAGCGGCGCCATCCGCATGACCCCAGCCAGCCCAACCACACCTTTTACTTCCACGTCGATGAAGATGCGGTGATTGACGCCACCTACCAGGGCAATTCGGCACGCTGGATCAACCACAGCTGTGCGCCGAACTGCTACACCGATGAACGCAATGGCCGCATTTTCATCGTGGCGCTGCGCAACATCGCGGCTGGGGAGGAGCTGAACTACGACTACGGCCTGATGGTGGAGGAGCGCTACACCAAGGCCCTGAAAGCCGAATATGCGTGCTTTTGTGGTGCCAGGACCTGCCGCGGCACCATGCTGGCTCCCAAGCGCGGTTGGCGCCCACCCATGCCTGAAGACTTCGCTCAGGATGGAGGTGCACTGTGAACGCGCCCCTCGGTCAACCCGTGCAATGGCCTGCGGAAGACCTGTGGCTGGCCATTGCGCCCAAGCTGCCCGGTTTTACGATGGAGGTGCTGCCCGAGATCGACTCCACCAATACCGAACTCATGCGCCGGGCACGCGCGGGCCGCGCCGAACCCCTGGTGTTGGTGGCGCAGTCCCAGTCTGCGGGCCGGGGGCGCCAGGGCCGCAGCTGGGTGAACCAGCCTGGCGACTGTCTGATGTATTCGCTGGGGCTGATGCTCAACCCCAAGGATTGGTCGGGCCTGTCGCTGGTTGTTGGGCTGAGCATTGCCGAATCGCTGCGCAGCCCGGATATTGGCGTGAAGTGGCCCAACGATCTGTGGCTGCGCGACGGACGCAAACTCGGTGGCACCTTGATTGAAACCGCCAATTTGCCCCCAGGTGTGCACGCACCCTGCTTTGGCACAGGCCAGGGCATCCCCCGCTTTGTCATCATCGGCACAGGGCTGAATGTGCGCCCACTGCAAGGTGCACAGGCACTGTCCACCCCTGCAGCGTGCTTGCAGGAACTGGATGCATCGTGGACAGCGCCCAAGGCGTTGCAGCAGTTGCTGCCACGCCTGATTGACGACATCCTGTGCTTTGCCGACCAGGGATTTGCACCGTTTGTCCAGCGCTATGCCGCCTGCGATGTGCTGCGTGACCAGCAAGTGCATCTGAGCGACGGCAGCACCGGTCTGGCTGCAGGTGTGGCAGCGGATGGCAGTCTGCTGCTGCGCACCGCGCAGGGCCTGCGCAACGTCATCAGCGGAGACGTGAGCGTGCGTCCCATCCACATGGCGCTGCCTGCCGCGCCGCTTTAACCTCAGGGATTGCCTTCATGCTGCGTTTTGCGCTACTTGTGCTGTTGATTGCGAATGCAGGCTATCTGGCCTGGAGCCAGGGCTGGATGGCCACTTTGGGCTGGGCGCCTGAAGAGCAGTCCGAGCCCTATCGCCTCAAGCAGCAGGTACGCCCCGAAGTGCTGGACATTGCCCCTGCCCCGGCGACTCCCGCACCTGCGCCGTCTGCGCCCACCCCACTACCTGCGCCAGCGCCCTATCCTGCGCCGATGCCAGAGGCGGTTCCTGCAGCGGAAACGATGGCCAGCGCTGCTGCCGTGGCGCAGGAAGAGATCCTGCCGCAACCCACCATCTGCCTGCAGACCGAGAACATGGACGAAGCCCAGTTCAAGCAGCTGCAGTCCGTGCTGGTGCAAAACGATTTTCCATCCAGCAACTGGCAGGTGCTCAACACCACCATCTCCGGTCGATGGATGGTGTATCTGGGCAAGTTTGCCAATGAAACAGCGCTGGAAAAGCGCCGTGCTGAGCTGCGCAACCGCAAGATCGGCTACGACCGCGCGGGGGGCAACTTCGAGCCAGGCCTGTCGTTGGGCCGTTTTTCCACAGAGGAAGCCGCAACCCGTGAACTGGGCAATATGCTCAATCAAGGCATTCGTGGGGCACGGGTGGTCCAGGAACGCGCCGGACAGACGCTGTATGCGCTGCGTTTCAGCCAGGTCACTGCGGCCCAGCAAACCCGCCTGCAGGCCCTGCAAACGGCTTTTCAGGGCAAATCCCTGCGCTTCTGCCCGGCATCCTGAGCCCTGAACGACAAAACCCGCGGTGCCGAAGCACTGCGGGTCAAAGCGAAAGCTGCGTGAAAAATCAGTTCACGCTGATGTTGGCGGCAGCGGCCACCGTTTTCATCTTGGCCACTTCAGAAGCGATCTGCTGGGTGAATGCCTCAGTGCTGGTA
>JAEYRT010000242.1 GCA_023435325.1 Pseudomonadota bacterium
GTCCATCATTGCCTTGGGGCACAGTCTGGGGTTGCAAGTGATTGCCGATGGCGTCGAGACACAGGCGCAGCGGGATTTTCTGGCCGTCAGCGGCTGTATCTATTGCCAAGGTTTCTATTTCAGTCACCCGCAGCCGCAGCCAGAGTTCGAGGCATGGGTGCGAAGTCACAATGCCACCTCTGCTGGAAGAGCTGCAAACAACGACAACTCCTTAATTAAGAGCTAACAGCGCTCGTTGTGTAAGCGTTTGAGGCGCATCTTTTACAAAGTTCGGGGGCTGCGACCAGTGTGTTTGTAACCGCTCGCGTTATGATCGCCTTACCTTCGTCCATGCCTTTGGATCGCTTCTCCGAGCTCTTTATTCTGTGCGCCTGAACTCCATCAAACTCTCTGGCTTCAAGTCTTTTGCCGAACCTACCAACTTCTTGCTTCCCGGACAGCTGGTTGGCGTGGTAGGTCCCAATGGCTGCGGTAAATCCAACATCATGGATGCCGTGCGTTGGGTGCTGGGCGAAAGCAAGGCCAGCGAGCTGCGCGGCGAGAGCATGCAAGACGTGATCTTCAACGGCACCACGCACCGCAAGCCTGCCAGCCGCTCCAGCGTCGAACTGGTGTTTGACAACAGCGACCACCGTGCCGGCGGGCAGTGGGGGCAGTTCACCGAAATTGCCGTCAAGCGTGTGCTCACGCGCGATGGCAACAGTTCTTACTTCATCAATAACCAGCCCGTGCGTCGCCGTGACGTGCAAGATGTGTTCTTGGGTACGGGTTTGGGGCCGCGTGCCTATGCCATCATTGGTCAGGGCACGATCAGTCGCATCATCGAGTCACGGCCTGAAGAGCTGCGCCTGTTCTTGGAAGAAGCGGCGGGTGTGTCGAAATACAAAGAGCGTCGCCGCGAAACCGAGAACCGTCTGGGCGATACGCGAGAGAATCTCACACGCGTCGAAGACATCTTGCGCGAGTTGAATGCCAACCTGGAAAAACTGGAGAAGCAAGCGGAGGTTGCAGCGCAGTACAACGCACTGCAGTCCAGCGTCACACTCAAGCAGCACCAGTTGTGGTTCCTGAAAAAGCAGGATGCCGAAGGCGATCTGGCCAGGATTCGCCAAGAAGGCCTGCAGGCTGTCAATGAACTTGAAAGTCGCATGGCCGAGATTCGTCACATCGAGGCGGATCTGGAGGCGGTGCGCCAGGCCCACTATGAAGCCGGTGACCAGGTCAACCAGGCGCAAGGGCGCTTGTACGAAGCCACGGCCGAAGTTGGCAAGCTGGAAGCGGAGATTCGCTATGTGGTCGAAGGCCGCCAGCGTGTGGAACAGCGCATGCAGCAACTGGCTGAGCAAATCACCCAGTGGGCACAGCGCAAGGAAGATGCCGATGTGGAGCTGGAAGGTTTGGCAGCCAGTGGCATGGATGCTGAAGAACAGGCTGAAATGCTCGCTGCACAGCTGGAAGAGCAAAGCATGCGCCTTCCTGATCTGGAGGACGCTTTGCGTGCCTCGCAAGTCAAAGCCAATGAACAGCGCCAGCACGTGGTGCAGGTGCAGCAGCAAATCCAGGTGCTGGCCGCAGAGCAGCGCAGCATCAACGAACAAAACCGCCAGCACGAATCACGCCTGGAGCGTTTGCGCAATGATCGCAATGCACTGACTACGCCGGATGAGGCCCGTCTGCAGCACATCACTGCGCAATATGAAGATGCGGCAGAGATGGCTGAAATGGCCGAAGCTGCCTTGGCTGAGCTGCAAGACAGCGTGCCGCAGCTTGACGATGAGCGCCGTCAGCGCCAGCAGGCACTGAATGAAGAAACTTCCAAGCAGGCCGAGTTGGCGGCACGCATGGAAGCGCTCAAGGCCTTGCAAGAAAAAGTGAAAACCGATGGCAAGCTGCAGCCATGGCTGACCAAGCACGGCCTGGAAGGTTTGCAGGGCCTGTGGACACGCATTGCCGTGGAGACAGGGTGGGAAAACGCACTGGAAGCTGCCTTGCGTGAACGCATGGGTGCGCTGGAAGTCAGCCGCCTGGACATGGTGCATGGCTTTCTGGGCACAGGAGCCAAAGATGCGCCACCTGCGCGTTTGGCGTTTTATTCCAAACCTGACAGCAGCGTGAACTGGAGTGGCAGCGGCTTGCCCGTGATGGCTGACTTGCTGCGTGTATCCGATAGTGCCTTGAAAGCACTGCTGGTGGAATGGCTGGCGGGCTGCTACACGGCGCAGAGTCTGGATGAGGCGCTGAACCAGCGTGCCCACCTCAAGACTGGAGAGACCATTTATGTGCCCAGTGGTCACGCCGTCACAGCACACAGTGTGAGCTTTTACGCCCAGGATTCTGAGCAATCGGGCTTGTTGGCGCGCGCCCAGGAAATTGAGCACTTGGAAAAAGAACTGCGTGCCCAGTCCCTGATCAGTGAGGAAGCACGTGCTGCTGCGGTCCGGGCCGAAGCTTCCTATGCCGATGCGGCGCAGCGCTTGGTGAGTGCCCGCCGTGAAGCGACAGAAGCCAAACAGTCGGCCCATGAGCTGCAGGTGGACATGCTGCGTCTGACGCAGCAGGCGGAGCAGGCCCGGGCCCGCACTGCACAGATTGAGGCGGATGTTGCCGAGGTGCAAGCCGCGCTGGATGATCTGCAAGAGCGTGCGGCTGCCGCTGAAGCACGCTTTGAAGAGCTGGATATGCAATTGGCTGACAGTCAGGAGTTGCATGCCCAGATGGATGACAAAGTCCTGGAGGCCGAACGCAGACTGGCCGAAAGCCGCGAACAGTTGCGCACACTGGAGCGCCGAGCGCAAGAAGCCACTTTTAGCCAGCGCAGCATGCAGGCGCGCCAGGCGGAATTGCAGCGCACGTTGGAGACGGCAGAGCAACAGACAAAGGCCTTGCTGGAAGAGCGTGAACGTGCACTGGCTGAGCAGGAGCGCTTGAACGATGCCGCAGCCCAAGGTGGCTTGCAGGATGCCTTGGCATTGAAGATGGAGCGCGAACAGGCGGTGGCTGCCGCGCGCAGCGCCTACGAAGATTTGACCAACAAACTGCGGGCCAGTGATGAGCGCCGCACGCAAATCGAACGTGCACTGGAGCCCATGCGTGCGCGCATCACCGAGTTTCAGCTCAAAGAGCAGGCCGCATCGCTGGGCAGCGCACAATATGAGCAGCAATTGGCTGAAGCCGGTGCGGATTTGGCAGCGGTGGCGCAGTCGATTTTGGAAGGCAACGTCAAGCTGCATGGCTTGCAAAGCGAAATTGACCGCTTGCACCGTGAAATCACCGCTCTGGGAGCCGTGAATTTGGCGGCGCTGGAAGAGTTGCAGTTGGCCAGGGAACGCAAGGTGTTCTTGGATGCCCAGATGGCAGACTTGACCGAAGCCATGACCACGCTCGAAAACGCGATCAAGAAGATCGATAACGAAACGCGTGAACTGCTCTCAGGCACTTTCAACACCGTGAATGAACACTTTGGCCGCATGTTCCCCGAGCTGTTCGGGGGTGGCCAGGCCAAACTCATCATCACGGGAGACGAAATTCTGGATTCAGGCGTACAGGTGATGGCCCAGCCGCCTGGTAAAAAGAACCAGACGATTCACCTGCTCTCTGGTGGCGAGAAAGCGCTGACAGCCATTGCTTTGGTGTTTGCGATCTTCCAGTTGAACCCTGCGCCGTTCTGCTTGCTCGACGAGGTGGATGCGCCCCTGGACGATGCCAACACCGAGCGTTATGCCAAACTGGTGGCCAGTATGAGCAAGGGAACCCAGTTCCTGTTCATCAGTCACAACAAGATTGCCATGGAAATGGCGCAACAATTGATTGGCGTGACCATGCAGGAACAAGGTGTTTCCCGCATTGTGGCCGTGGACATGGAATCTGCCCTGTCCATGGCGCACGCTTAAGCACGGATTACGGGACAAAGCACATCCATGAGTACCCTTCAAATCAGTCTGGCCGTCGTAGGTGTCATCCTGCTGGGTCTGATCGTGGCATACAACGCTTGGAACCATCGCCGCAACGCTCCCAAGCGTGCGCAACCCCTGGAAGGAGAGCGGGGCGCGACAGAAGCGCATGCCCGCTTCGATCCCGCACTGGATGGCGTGGATGTCACGAACTTGCCGCCGTCCGCAGCAGCCATGCATGATCCTTTGCTGGATGCGGCACCCAGCCAGGAGTTGCACGCGCAAGCAGGGCACGAGGCCACAGTTCCTGAAGCACATCCGGGTGCAGAAGTGTCCGCAGCTGACTTGACGGGCGAAATGCAGCCAGGCGTGCGTACCATGCCTTTAACAGAGCGGAAATTGGCTTTGGATGGCCTGATTGATGCCATTGCCCCCATCCGTGTTGACCACCCGGTGACAGGGGATGCCGCTTTGCTTGTCCAGCCCACCACACGCCGTGCTGGCAGCAAGCCGTTTCGTATCGAAGGTCTGAATGAATCCACGGGTGAGTGGGAAACCGTGAGAGCAGGCCAGCGTTACACGGCATTTCAAGCGGGGGTGCAGCTGGCCAACCGCCTGGGAGCACTGAACGAGATCGAGTTTTCGGAATTTGTAGCCAAAGTGCAGAACTTTGCCGATGGGTTGAATGCGATTGTCGAGCTGCCCGACATGTTGCATGAAGTCGGCCGTGCCCGTGAGCTTGACCAGTTTGCCAGTGAGCACGATGCACAGCTGAGCTTCGTGCTGCGCCCCCGACGTGCGGCCTGGAGCCCCGGCTATATCGAGCAGCATGCTGCAAATCTGGGTTTTGTTCCGGCTGCCATGCCCGGGCGCATGCTCTTGCCTTCGGCCGCTGGACTGCAACCAGCGTTGCTGACCCTGGCTTATGACCCGCAGGCTGCACAGTCGGACAATCTGGACCAGACCGCTGTGCATGAGCTGTGGCTGAGCCTGGATGTGCCCCAGGTGGCGCGCAGCGAAGAACCCTTTGCGCGGCTGCGTGAAGTGATCCATGTCCTGTGCGAGAACATGGATGGCTTCGTCTGTGACCAGAACGGTTACCAACTGCTGCCTCAGGTTTTTGATCCCATCGATGCAGATCTGCAGAAGTTGTACGACCGTCTGGACCAGCGTGAGCTCTCGGCAGGTTCGATGCTGGCGCGACGCATGTTCAATTGAATCGGTATGCGCGAGAATTTGGATCTTTTTGGCGATGCAGTGCCTGAAAATGCTGTGTCCGCCGCTCCTAAAACTGTTATTGCCAAAGTGCAAGCATTGCGCAACCAGTTACAGCAATGGGCCCATGAATACTATGTGCTCGATGCTCCCACTGTGCCTGACGGTGAGTATGACCGCGTCTTTCAGCAGCTGCAGGCACTGGAGGGCGCTTACCCGCAGTTGGTGACTTCTGATTCACCGACGCAACGGGTGATCGGTGCAGTGCTGGACGGGTTGACGCCAGTGCGCCATGCCGTGCCCATGCTGTCCATCCGCACCGAAACCGACAATGAAGCCACGGGTGCGCAAGCCTTTGATGCGCGCATACGCCGTGAACTGGCGCTGGATGCACAAGCGCCTGAGGTGGAGTATGTGGCCGAGCCCAAGTTTGATGGCCTGGCCATGAGCTTGCGCTATGAAAACGGAAAACTGCTGCGCGCCGTTACGCGCGGTGATGGTGAGGTGGGGGAGGATGTCACCCATAACATCCGTACCATCCGCCAGATTCCGTTGAATCTTCCTGCCACCGTCCCACAAGTGCTGGAGGTGCGTGGCGAGGTCTACATGCGTCGCGCAGATTTTGCCAAGCTCAACGAGCGTCAGGCGGCTGCAGGTGGCAAGCTGTTTGCGAATCCGCGCAATGCTGCGGCAGGTTCGGTGCGTCAGCTGGACGCCAATATTGCCAAGCAGCGCCCGCTGTCCTTTTTTGCCTATGGCCTGGGGGAAGTGACGGCGCCTGAAGCCGGCGGTCCTGCATTTGCCACCCATTACGAGATGCTGCAGCAACTCAAGGCCTGGGGGTTTCCAGTGGCTGCACAGGTACGCATTGCACGGGGGGCTGATGATCTGGTCGCCTTTCACGCAGAGCTGGGTGCGCAACGCAATGAGCTGGCTTACGAAATTGATGGAGTGGTCTACAAAGTCAACAGTCTGGCTTTGCAGCGACAGCTTGGGTTCGTCACGCGTGAGCCTCGCTGGGCGGTGGCGCACAAATATCCGGCACAGGAGATGCCCACCGTCATGCTGGACATCGAGGTCCAGGTGGGGCGTACGGGTAAGCTCACGCCTGTGGCACGGCTGGCGCCCGTGAGCGTCGGTGGGGTAACCGTGACGAATGCCACCTTGCACAATCTTTTCGAGATACGCAAAAAGCGTGTGCGCGTTGGTGACACCGTCATCGTGCGCCGCGCGGGCGATGTGATCCCCGAAGTTGTTGGCAAGGTGGCTGGCGAGCGTGCGTCCTATGTTCCTAACTTCCAGATGCCCAAGCAATGCCCCATTTGTGGCTCAGAGGTGGTGCGGGAAGTGGGGGAGGCCAACCACCGTTGCACAGGTGGTTTGTTCTGTCCGGCACAGCGCAAAGAAGCGCTGCTGCACTTCGCGGCACGTCGCGCCATGGATATCGAAGGTCTGGGTAGCAAGCTGGTCGATCAGTTGGTGGATGGCAATGTGGTGCGCAGCCTGCCTGATTTGTACCGTCTGGGATTGTCGGGCCTTGCATCGCTGGAGCGCATGGCCCATAAGTCTGCACAGAATGTGCTGGATGCGCTGGAAAAATCCAAAGCCACCACGCTCAACCGCTTTTTGTTTGGCCTGGGAATCCGCCATGTGGGCGAAGCCACCGCCAAGGACCTGGCCCGCCACTTTGGCACGCTGGATGCCATCATGGATGCTTCGGTAGAGCAACTGCTGCAGGTGCGCGACGTAGGCCCTGTGGTGGCCGAAAGCATTCATACTTTTTTTGCGCAGATGCACAATCGTGAAGTGGTGGAGCAATTGCGTGCCTGCGGGGTGCATTGGGAAGAGGGCGCACCTGCTGAAAGAGCGTTGCAGATCCTGGCCGGCAAAACCGTGGTGCTAACCGGCACCTTGCCCACCATGGGGCGCGATCAGGCCAAAGAACTGCTGGAGGCAGCGGGCGCCAAGGTCAGTGGTTCGGTCAGCAAGAAGACCAGTTATGTCGTTGCGGGGGCGGAAGCGGGTAGCAAGCTGGTCAAGGCCCAGGAACTTGGCGTTCCCGTTCTGGATGAAGCGGGGATGCTGGCACTGCTGAAGGGCCAGGAGGCTTGAATGGCGCTGCCCCCACGCACTCCGAAAATAGGTTTGGCGCTGGGCAGCGGCTCTGCCAGAGGCTGGGCGCATATTGGCGTGCTCAAAGCCCTGAGCGAGGCAGGCATTCGGCCAGATGTGGTGTGCGGGGCATCCATTGGCGCTTTGGTGGGGGCTGCTTACGCCGCTGGCGAGTTGGAGCGTTTTGCAGAATGGGTGCAGAGCCTTGGCATGCGCGAAGTTTTCGGTTTCATGGACTTCAACCTCTCGGGCGGAATGCTCAAGGGGGAGAAACTCATCGATTTCTGGCGCCGCAACTTTGCAGACTTTGATATTGAGTCCTCCACCGTGCCTTTTGCAGCAGTTGCTACGGATTTGCACTCAGGAGCCGAAGTATGGCTGCGTGAAGGCTCCATTGCCCAGTCAGTGCGCGCTTCCATCGCGTTGCCTGGCCTTTTCACGCCAGTGGTGCACGAGGGACGGCTGCTGGTGGATGGCGGGCTGGTCAATCCGGTGCCCAGCACCTTGGCGCGGGCCATGGGGGCGGACATCGTGATCGCCGTGGATTTGAATGCGGATCTGGTTCAGCGCCACATGCGTCCGTTAGGTGTCATCAGCGATCCTCAGGCTGCACCGACGCCGGATGCTGAAGTGGTACAGGCGCAGGCAACGCCGTGGCTCAGCAGACTGCACAATGGGTTTCGCAGCTGGATGCCCGGAAGTGGCGCTGGAGCAGAGGCCGCAACACTGCCAATTCCATCCTTGCTGGATGTAGTGATGACCAGTGTCAACATCATGCAGATGAGAATCACGCGCAGCCGTATGGCGGGAGATCCTCCAGAGCTGGTGATTGCTCCGCGCCTTGCCCACCTGGGCTTGCTGGATTTTCACCGCGCGGAAGAAGCCATGGAAGCAGGCTATGTCGCAGCCCAGGCTGCATTGCCGGGCCTGCAGCACTATGGCTGGGCAATGCAGCAAGATCAAAAAACATAGCTTTTACTGACCGCAGCATAAGCGTCAGAGGCTCATTGTGTTGTGTGTTTTCTCCAGTGTGACCGCCTCTCACGTCACCGGCGTCGTGCGGCACCCGCACGGCCTGCCTTGCTCCAGTCATAGACTTCTCCATCGGGCGTGCGGCCATTTTCGACAGCAGCCACGCCCATGACGCCGACCATGGTCTGCAGTTCCGAAGAAATGCATACATGGGCATTGCGAGGATCGGAGCGCAGCACTTGGCATTGCGCCAATGCTTGGCCCATTTCTTGATCGGTGAACAGCTGGCTGTGCGTTTGCCAGACAGGTGACTGGTCTTCGGGTGCGGTGTTGCGCAAATGGAAGACAACAATGCTCATGGCGCTCTCGTGTATTCGTGTGTGAATGGACAGTAAGGCTTTTTAATCTACTGCCAGCAATGCTGCGTGCATATAAGCCTACAGACCCCAATGTTGGTAGGTCAAAAGTACACTGTGCGGTTAGTTTTTTGCACGAATCCCCCGATGAACGCACCGATTGATGTTTCCTTTTTTCAGCGCGATGCCAAGCCGCTGACCAGCTACCGCCCCTACTGGGCGAAGCGCTTCGGCACGGCTCCGTTCCTGCCCATGAGCCGGGCAGAAATGGAAGAGCTGGGCTGGGACAGCTGCGATGTGATCCTGGTGACGGGGGATGCGTATGTGGATCACCCCAGCTTTGGCATGGCCGTGATTGGTCGCGTGCTGGAAGCGCAGGGCTTTCGCGTGGGCATCATCGCCCAGCCAGATTGGCAAAGTGCCGATGCTTTCAAGGCGTTGGGCAAGCCCAATCTCTTTTGGGGCGTGACGGCTGGCAATATGGATTCGATGATCAACCGTTATACGGCTGATCGCAAAATCCGTTCCGACGACGCCTATACCCCTGGTGATGTCGGTGGCAAGCGCCCCGACCGTGCGGCAATTGTCTACAGCCAGCGCTGTCGTGAAGCCTATAACGATGTGCCGATCGTGCTGGGGGGTATCGAAGGCTCGCTGCGCCGCATTGCACACTATGACTACTGGAGCGATAAGGTGCGTCGCTCCATCGTGGTGGACAGCAAGTGCGATATCTTGCTCTACGGCAATGCCGAGCGTGCCCTGGTTGAAGTGGCGCACCGCATTGCGCGGCGTGAGCCCATTGAGCGCATTACCGATGTGCGAGGCACGGCCTTTGTGCGCCGGGCTTCGGAAGAGGGATGGTTCGAGGTGGATTCCACCGAGGTGGACGAGCCCGGCGTGGTGGAAGCCCACATCAACCCCTACATGACCACCAGTGAACAGGCCGCAGCCCAAGGCCAGTCCTGTTCGAAAGAAGATGCTGCCAATGGCGCAACTGCCAATGCAGATGCAGGGTGTGCTGGCAGTCAAAATGGCTCTGAAGCCATGCCTGCGGTGCAACCCATCCAGTTCGTGCCCCATCTGTCGCTGCGTAGCAAGAGCAAAATGCCGCCGCGCGACAAGACCGTGCTGCGCCTGCCCAGCTATGAGCAGGTCAAAAGTGACCCGATTCTGTACGCCCACGCCAACCGTGTGCTGCATCTGGAAACCAATCCCGGCAATGCCCGTGCCATGGTGCAGGCCCATGGAGAAGGGACGGCTGCGCGCGACGTGTGGCTCAATCCACCTCCCATTCCTCTGACCACGGCCGAGATGGACTGGGTGTTTGGCCTGCCGTATGCACGTGGCCCACACCCCAGCTATGCCGACAAGGATGGCAGCCATGAAGGTGCCACCAAGATTCCCGCGTGGGAGATGATCCGTACCTCGGTCAACATCATGCGCGGCTGCTTTGGCGGCTGCACCTTCTGCTCGATCACGGAGCACGAAGGCCGCATCATCCAGAGCCGTTCTGAAGACTCGATCATCCAGGAGATCGAAGACATTCGTGACAAGGTCAAGGGCTTTACTGGCACGATTTCCGACCTCGGAGGGCCGACGGCGAATATGTATCGCCTGGGTTGCTCCAGCCCCGAGATTGAAAAGCACTGCCGCAAACCCAGCTGTGTATTCCCGGGCATTTGCCCGAACCTGCATACCGACCATGGCCCGCTGATCAATATCTATCGCCGCGCACGCAAGCTGCCTGGTATCAAGAAGATTTTGATTGGTTCCGGTCTGCGTTATGACTTGGCTGTGAAGTCGCCCGAGTATGTGCGCGAGCTGGTGCAGCACCATGTGGGTGGCTACCTGAAGATTGCACCGGAGCACACCGAGCAGGGACCGCTGTCCAAGATGATGAAGCCCGGCATCGGCAGCTATGACAAGTTCAAGCAGCTGTTTGAAAAGTACAGCGAAGAGGCGGGCAAGAAGCAGTTTCTGATTCCCTACTTCATTGCGGCCCACCCCGGCACCAGCGATGAAGACATGATGAACCTGGCCATCTGGCTCAAGAAGAATGGTTTCCGTGCCGATCAGGTGCAGACCTTCTATCCCAGCCCCATGGCCACTGCCACGGCCATGTACCACTCAGGCCGCAATACCTTGACCAAGGTGCGCCGTGAGATGCGCGACGCAGAGGAAGAACGTGTGGACATCGTGCGCGGGGAAAAGCGTCGCCGTCTGCACAAGGCCTTCTTGCGCTACCACGACCCGAACAATTGGCCGCTGCTGCGCGAAGCGCTCAAGACCATGGGGCGTGCAGACTTGATCGGCAATGGCAAGCACCATTTGATTCCCACCTTCCAGCCCTTGGTGGACGGTAGCTACCAAACTGCGCGCAAGAAAAACAGCACTCCATCTGCTGGTGGCAAGACAGGCTTGGGTTACACCACCAACAAAGATGGCAAGGTGGTGGCACTGCGTCCACGCAAGATCGATGAGATGGCGGCACGGGAGCCCAAGGGCGATGTGCGCTTTGCTCGCAATCAGCCCAAGGCCGGCCAGATGCTGACCCAGCACACAGGCTTGCCGCCGCGTGCTGCGGTGGGCCCGAAAGGGAAATCGGGCGGAAAACCTGTCAAGCCCAAACGCTGAACAAGAGCGGTTGCCAGGCCCGTGTGCTGGAATGAGCGCTGAAGGAGGCAAGGCCTTTGGCTTTACCAGCAGCTGAAGGCTAGCTTGCTTTCCCGGGGTTAGCCCATGGCTTCAGCAGGTCCGTACATGGGGGCGCGAAATTGCTCCCGCAAATGGGAAAGCGCAGTCGTGTTGGCTTGAGACGGTGTGGAGCTAGTGTGCTGCGTCTGGCTGTCGGAGCTTGCGCAGACGCCCGATACGACGGCCTGCAGGGCTTGTGCCTGCGCCAGCAATTGGTTGGCTGCCTGAAAGGACTGCTCGACCAGGGCGGTATTTTCCTGGGTCATGGTGTCCAGTTCCTGCACGCTGCGGGCTGTTTGAGCCAAGGTCTGCCCCTGCTCCTGCGAAAGCTGGCTGAGCGTATCAATGACCTGGGCAATGCTCAATGTCTGGGTGACCAGGCTTTGCATGCTGCTGCCTGCTGCTTTGACCAGGCTTGTCCCATCTGTGGCGTATCGCAATGAATCCGCAATCAGTGCACGCACATCCTTGGCAGCACTTGCACTGCGCTGGGCCAGTTGGCGCACTTCCGTGGCAACCACCGCAAAGCCTTTCCCATGCTCGCCAGCGCGCGCAGCCTCCACTGCGGCGTTGAGCGCAAGGATGTTGGTCTGAAATGCAATGGAATCAATCAAACCCACGATGTCTCCGATCTGGCGTGAGCTTTCATTGATGGCATCCATGGCTGTGACGGCCTGCGTGACCAATTGCCCGCAGTGCTGGGCGTCTTGCGTGGCCTGACCAGCCATGTGCTGGGCCGATGCTGATTCAGTCGCACTGGTTTGGGCATTTTGCTGTACGTCCTGGACACAGGCGGTGGTGGTGAGCAATTGCCTGGAGGCCGCCTGTGCGCGTTGCTCAAGGTGCCCGTTGCTGTTTGCAATATGGCTGCTGCTCTGGAGCACCACATCTGCAGTCATGCGGGCCTGCTTGACCACTTTTTCCAATTGCAAGAATGCCTCACGCACGGCCATGGCCGAGGGGCTGCGTACAGCAATGGTGCTTACATCCAGATTGAGCTGTCCATCGGTATTGGGTTGGCACAGGCGGTGCAACTCATGTGCGGCCAGGGCGTCGGCACGCATGCGCAGGGCCATGACCACTTCCACCGAAGTCTGTACGATCACAAAGGCGGCGTGTATCAGCACCCGGCCCCAGTTAGGTTCCGCCATGCAAAACACCGGCCAGCCCATCGCTTGCAGACGGTCGAACAGGATGTGATGGGCGGCAATCGTTGCGGCGGCGGCAACGATGGGGCGCCAGTCCCGGTAAACCAGCAGAAAGGCCAAGAAAACAAAGACCCCGAAATGCAGCTCGGTCAGCCCCATGGCCAACTGGATGTGCAAGCACACCATGAGCATGCCGATCACTGCCAGACTGATGCGGCTGAACAGGCTGCCTGGAGCAATGCGCCAGGCAATCAGACCTGCGATGCTCAGGGTCAGCGCCAGTGCAGAACCTGATGCAGCCGGACCATTGATTACACCCAAGGCGACAGCGGCAACCGCTGCGAGGCACAAAACACCGACGACTATGCGGTCAGCTCTGAGCGCCATTTCATGCAGACGGTTGTGGTCGTCGTTCCTGGATGATTGCGCCATATGTAAGCCTTTGGGTTCAGTTGTTTTCTGAAGCTGACCGTGTGTGCATCAGTGGATTTCTGTGTCTAGCGGTGCTTCACCTCGCATTGATTATTTGAACCATCAAGAAACTGCTTGTAAGGAAATGTCTATTTTTGCAGCAAATGTTGCTATTTGATAAAAGGGTAAATATTGATAGCTTTTATCGTATGTCCATCAAAGGTTTCAAAGTGTTTTATATCTGAAACCTTTATGAAATAAGCGCTGGATGCTTCTATTTTTATATTTCCAGAATGATGGGCAATAAAAAACCGCCCGAAGGCGGTTGTGGAAAAGCACAGGGCTTTGGGGTTTAGATCACGGCAGCAATGGCCTTGCACACGTGCTCGATGTTCTTGCTGTTCAGTGCAGCCACGCACATGCGTCCGGTGTCGGTGCCGTACACGCCAAATTCGGAGCGCAGACGTACCATTTGTTCCTTGGACAGGCCCGAGTACGAGAACATGCCAATCTGCGTGGTGATGAAGCTCATGTCCTGGGTCACGCCTGCGGCCTTCAGGCCGTCCACCAGTTTCTGGCGCATTTCCTTGATGCGCACGCGCATTTCGCCCAATTCTGCTTCCCACTGGGCGCGCAGCTCAGGGCTGTTCAGCACGGCAGCGACCACGGCACCGCCGTGTGTCGGTGGGTTGGAGTAGTTGGTGCGGATTACGATCTTCAGCTGCGACAGCACGCGCGCAGCTTCTTCCTTGTCCGAAGCCACCACGGACAGGGCGCCCACGCGTTCGCCGTACAGGCTAAAGCTCTTGGAGAAGGAGGTGGAAACGAAAATGTTCAGACCCGCAGCCACGAACTTGCCGATCACTGCGCCGTCTTCGGCAATGCCGTGGCCAAAGCCTTGGTAAGCCATGTCCAGGAATGCCACCAAACCCTTGGCCTTCACCACGGCAATCACCTGGTCCCACTGTTCGGCAGTGATGTCATAGCCGGTAGGGTTGTGGCAGCAAGCGTGCAGCACCACCACAGTGCCGGCAGCGGCCGCGTTCAGGTCAGCCAGCATGCCAGCGAAATCGATGGAGCGATTGGCTGCGTCATAGTATGCATACGTGCCCACTTCAAAACCAGCATTCTGGAAGATGGCACGATGGTTTTCCCAGCTAGGGTTGGAGATCAGCACCTTGGCGCTAGGGTTGAGTTTCTTGAGGAAATCCGCGCCGATCTTCAGGCCGCCTGTGCCGCCAATGGCTTGCACAGTTGCTACACGGCCGGAGGTCACCACATCGGAGTCTGCACCGAATACCAGCGCCTTCACGCCGTTGTCGTAGGCCGCAATACCGTCAATAGGCAGATAGCCGCGGGCGGTGGGCTTTTCCATCATGGCCTTTTCAGCTGCCTGTACGCATTTGAGCAAAGGCAGCTTGCCGTTGTCGTCAAAGTACACGCCTACACCCAGATTCACCTTGTTGGGGTTGGTGTCAGCAGCAAACTGGTCATTCAGGCCCAAGATGGGGTCGCGGGGGGCCATTTCGACGGCGGAGAACAGAGACATAAGTCTTCCTATGAGGGTAGAAATAATTCAACGCACCCTCACCTAACACCTGCGGTAGGCTTGAGGGTTAGCTCGCCATTTTACTCCGGCATTGGGCTATGCGCCCAACACATGAATCCATGCAAGAACAAACCAATGCTTCTGTGCCTTCCGGCACTTTTGTTCATTTTCCCGACTCGCCGTTCGAGCTGTTTCAGCCTTATCCGCCGGCGGGGGATCAGCCTGCCGCGATTGAAAAACTGGTGGAAGGCGTGCAGGATGGTGAGGCGTTTCAAACCTTGTTGGGCGTGACCGGTTCGGGCAAGACTTTCACCATGGCCAATGTGATCGCCCGCCTGGGGCGGCCTGCCATCGTTTTTGCGCCCAACAAGACGCTGGCGGCGCAGTTGTACAGCGAGTTTCGAGAATTCTTTCCGCGCAATGCTGTCGAGTACTTTGTCAGCTACTACGACTACTACCAGCCGGAAGCCTATGTGCCGCAGCGTGACCTGTTCATTGAAAAGGACAGTGCCATCAACGAGCACATCGAGCAGATGCGTCTGTCATGCACCAAGAGCTTGCTGGAGCGCCGCGATGTGGTGATTGTGGCCACAGTCTCGGCCATCTACGGTATTGGTGCACCCGAAAGTTACCATCAGATGGTGATGACGGTGCGTCAGGGCGATCGCATGAACCAGCGCGACGTGATCGCGCAGCTCATCCGCATGCAGTACCAGCGCAACGACCAGGACTTCTCGCGTGGCACTTTCCGCGTGCGCGGCGACACGATCGATGTCTTCCCTGCCGAACACTCGGAGCTGGCGCTGCGCATTGAGCTGTTTGATGATGAGGTGGACAGCCTGCAGCTGTTCGATCCGCTCACCGGCCGCATCAAGCAAAGCATCGTGCGCTTTACGGTCTACCCCAGCAGCCACTACGTCACGCCGCGGGACAAGGTGCTGGCTGCGGTGGAAACCATCAAGTTGGAACTGGCCGAGCGCAGCAAGCAGCTGCTGGACATGGGGAAGCTGGTGGAAGCGCAACGCCTGGAGCAGCGCACCCGCTTCGATCTGGAAATGCTCAGTGAAGTCGGGCACTGCAAAGGCATTGAAAACTACACGCGCCACCTCTCAGGAGCAGCACCGGGAGAGCCGCCCAGCACGCTGACCGACTACATGCCCAAGGACTCTCTCATGTTTCTGGACGAGAGTCACCAGATGATTGGTCAGCTCAATGCCATGTACAACGGGGACCGCCAACGCAAGATGACGCTGGTGGAGTACGGTTTTCGTCTGCCTTCGGCGCTGGACAATCGCCCGCTCAAGTTTGAAGAATTCGAGCAGCGCATGCGCCAGGTCATCTTTGTGTCAGCCACCCCAGCAGAGTATGAAAAGACGCATTCCGGGCAAATTGTGGATCAGGTGGTACGCCCCACAGGGTTGGTGGATCCGGAGATCGAAGTGCGGCCTGCCACGCACCAGGTCGATGACGTGTTGCAGGAAATTCGCCTGCGCGTGGAGCGTGATGAGCGCGTGCTGATCACCACGCTGACCAAGCGGATGGCCGAGCAGCTGACCGACTATCTGGCAGAGAACGGCGTGAAAGTGCGCTACCTGCATTCGGATATCGATACCGTCGAGCGTGTGGAAATCATTCGTGACCTGCGGCTGGGCATGTTTGATGTGCTGGTCGGTATCAATTTGCTGCGGGAAGGCTTGGACATCCCGGAGGTGTCGCTGGTGGCAATTCTGGATGCGGACAAAGAAGGCTTTCTGCGCGCAGAACGCAGCCTGATTCAGACCATTGGCCGGGCTGCGCGCAATCTGCATGGCAAGGCAATTTTGTACGCCGACCGTATCACGGACTCCATGCGCAAGGCGATGGACGAAACCGAGCGCCGCCGCGCCAAGCAGTTGGCGTACAACCTGGAAAATGGAATTGAACCTCAGGCAATTGTCAAGAGGGTGAAAGACCTGATTGATGGCGTCTACAGCGAGAAAAGCAGCAAAGCCGTACAGGAGCAGAACCGCGCCGTGGCGGCCAGCAGCTCCTATGAAGGCATGTCCGAGGGGGCTTTGGCCAAAGAGATCAAAAAGCTCGAGAAAGACATGCTGGAGCGCGCGAAGAACCTGGAATTCGAAGCGGCAGCACGTCTGCGGGATCAGCTGGCTGTTCTTAAACAAAAGCTGTTTGGTGCTTGATTTTCAAGCATTTTTTGTGCGCTGATGAGTTGGTTGAACGGCAGCTCTTGCATGTATCCGACCAAATTGATGGGGTTTATGGTATACTTGGGGTAATTACTCAACAACAACAAAAACTTCTTATAGAAGGGCTCTGCGCTCAGGCATTAATTGGGCGCTGGAGTAAGGGCGGAGGCGGTGATCAGTCCGGTTTTCCGCGATTGATATTTCTGTAACTAACAGCCTGACTGAAGGAGCTCACGATGCGTCTTACAACAAAAGGCCGCTTTGCGGTCACTGCCATGATCGATTTGGCGCTGCGCCAAAACAATGGCCCTGTCACGCTGGCTGCCATCAGTCAGCGTCAGCAAATCTCCCTGTCTTACCTGGAGCAATTGTTCGGCAAGCTGCGCCGGCACGAACTGGTGGAGTCCACCCGTGGCCCAGGTGGTGGTTATACCCTGGCACGCAAGGCGGCGGAAATTACGGTTGCCGACATCATCGTTTCGGTGGACGAGCCTATCGATGCCACCCAATGTGGCGGCAAGGAAAATTGCATGGGCGAGGCGGGTCGCTGCATGACCCACGAATTGTGGTCTGCGCTGAATCAGCGCATGGTCGAATTTCTTGACTCCGTCACCCTGCAAAAGCTGGTGGATGAGCAATTGGCCAAAGGCATCCAGATTGAGGACAAGCCTGTCGTGCGCCGTGCCATCTCTACCGCGCCTGTGGTGAAACCCATCCGTGTGAACGCCCCCAACTCGGTGTTTGCGCTGGGCAATGTTTTTGCCAAGTCTTGATTGCCTGATGATTTCCGCCGGGCGTGCTCGGCAGTATGTATGAGTTTTCAATAGGTGGCGCAAGCTGCCAGATAGATCCAATAGAGCCAGCCATGGACATGACCCCACATTTCCCTATCTATCTTGACTACGGTGCGACCACGCCCTGTGATCCGCGCGTTGTGGATGCCATGATTCCATGGCTGCGCGAGCACTTTGGTAACGCGGCTTCGCGTAGCCATGCATGGGGTTGGGAAGCCGAGGAAGCGGTTGAGAAGGCGCGCCAGCAAGTGGCGGACCTGATCGGCGCAGATCCTCGCGAAATCGTGTGGACCAGTGGTGCGACCGAGTCCGACAACTTGGCACTCAAGGGCGCTGCAAACTTCTACAAAGGCAAAGGCAAGCACTTGGTGACGGTGAAAACCGAGCACAAAGCGGTGCTGGACACCATGCGTGAGTTGGAGCGCCAAGGTTTTGAAGTGACGTACCTGGACGTCAAGGATAACGGCTTGCTGGATCTGGATGTGTTCAAGGCAGCGTTGCGCCCTGACACCATCTTGGTCAGTGTGATGGCGGTGAATAACGAAACTGGCGTGATCCAGGACCTGAACACCATCGGTACCATCTGCCGCGAGAAAGGCATCATCTTCCACGTGGATGCTGCACAGGCTACTGGCAAGATGCCTCTGGACATGGCCACCATGCCGATCGACCTGATGAGCCTGGCTTCGCACAAGACTTATGGCCCCAAAGGCATTGGTGCACTGTACGTGCGTCGCAAGCCGCGCGTGCGTCTGGAAGCGCAGATGCATGGTGGTGGTCATGAGCGCGGCATGCGTTCCGGCACGTTGCCTACCCACCAAATCGTGGGTATGGGCGAGGCATTCCGCATTGCCAAGGAAGAAATGCACAAGGACTACGAGCACGCCAAGCGTCTGCAACAGCGTCTGCTCGATGGCCTGACTGACATGGAGCAGGTGTTTGTCAATGGTGATCTGGAGCACCGCGTGCCCCACAACCTGAACATCAGCTTCAATTACGTGGAAGGCGAGTCCTTGATCATGGCGATCAAGGGGTTGGCAGTGTCCTCTGGCTCTGCATGTACCTCGGCCAGCCTGGAGCCCAGCTATGTGCTGCGCGCCCTGGGTCGCTCGGATGAATTGGCCCACAGCTCGCTGCGCATGACGATTGGCCGCTTCACCACCGAGGAAGAAATCGATTACGCCATTGCCTCCATTCGCAAGAGCGTGGAGAAACTGCGCGATCTGAGCCCCTTGTGGGAAATGTACAAGGATGGTATCGACCTGAGCACCATCCAATGGGCTGAGCACTAAGCACAGCGCTCGCAACCATTTTTGAATAAAGAGGTAGACACCATGGCTTACTCCGACAAGGTTATTGACCACTACGAAAATCCCCGCAACGTTGGCTCTTTCGACAAGGGTGATGACAACGTGGGAACCGGCATGGTGGGTGCGCCTGCCTGTGGCGACGTGATGAAGCTGCAGATCAAGGTCAACCCTGAAACCGGTGTCATTGAAGATGCGCGCTTCAAGACCTACGGCTGTGGCTCCGCGATTGCTTCTTCTTCTTTGGTCACAGAGTGGGTCAAAGGCAAGACACTGGATGAAGCGGCAGCATTGAAGAACAGTGTGATCGCTGAAGAGCTGGCTTTGCCTCCCGTGAAGGTGCACTGCTCCATCCTGGCTGAAGATGCCATCAAGATGGCTGTGAATGACTATCGCGCCAAGCGTGGCGAAGCAGTTTCGGCGGAATAACAATGGCAGTAACGCTCTCTGATGCAGCTGCCCGCCACATCCATCGTTACCTGACGAAGCGTGGCAAGGGGATTGGAGTGCGCCTGGGGGTGAAAACCACGGGCTGCTCCGGTCTGGCCTACAAGCTGGAATATGTGGACGAGCAGGAATCTGAAGACGTTGTGTTTGAGAGCAATGGCGTCAGAGTGATGGTCGATCCCAAAAGCCTGGCTTATATCGACGGCACAGAGTTGGATTTCGTGCGTGAAGGTCTCAATGAAGGCTTCAAGTTCCACAATCCCAATGAGCGCGACCGCTGCGGCTGTGGCGAAAGCTTCCGTATTTAAATAGCACATGGGTCTCTTCAGGCCCGTACACATCAAACCGCCATTGCTCTTGTACTGGCGGTTTTTTATTGACATGAATCTGCATTCTGACGATTTCGAAATTATGGGTTTGCCCAGGCAGTTCGCGCTGGATCGCGCTTTGCTGGACGAGCGTTGGAAGGAACTGCAAAGGCAAACGCACCCGGACCGCTTTGCGGGAGAGGGTGGTGTGGCACAACGCGTGGCCATGCAATGGTCTGTGCGTATCAATGAGGCGTATCAGCGCCTGAAAAATCCGCTCAAGCGTGCTGCCTATCTGTGTGAGTTGTATGGCGTGCCGGTTCGTGCAGAAGACAACACGGCCATGCCAGCGGCTTTCTTGATGCAGCAAATGGAATGGCGCGAAGCTTTGGAAGACGCCAGCCGTGAAGAGGATATTGATGCCTTGGAGCGCGAGGTGGCTTCGGCAAAGCGCACAATGCTTCAAAAGTGTGAGCAACTTTTGGTATCTTCCGAAGGCGCTCAGGATGCAGTGCAAACAGTGAGAGCCCTGATGTTTGTTGAGCGCTTTGCGCAGGACATCGACCGCCGACGTGAGCAACTGGAACAATAGTCGCACCACTCCAGTGCTTCCAGTTTCACCTAATGCTTGAGAGCGAGTTCTTCGCTCATTGATTGAGACAGCCCTCCATGGCCTTATTGCAAATTTCCGAACCCGGTCAATCTCCTAATCCCCATCAACGACGTATCGCCGTAGGCATTGACCTGGGCACCACGCATTCCTTGGTCGCCTCTGTGCGCAACGGGGTCGCAGAGTGCTTGCCGGATGATGAAGGCCGCGTGCTGCTGCCATCGGTGGTGCGCTATGCGCCCGAGGGCAAGCGACAAATCGGCCATGCGGCGCGTGCTCATGAGGTCGATGATGCAGGTAACACCATTGTGTCAGTCAAGCGTTTCATGGGGCGCAGTCTGGCGGACCTGGGTGATGAAGTGCAGCGCCTGCCCTATGCGTTCGAGCAGGTGGAAGACAAGGCAATGGTGGAAATCCAGACGCGTGCTGGACGCAAGAGCCCGGTGGAGGTGAGTGCTGAAATTCTGGCCACGCTGCGTTATCTCGCTGAAGATACATTCGATGACGATATTCACGGAGCCGTGATCACGGTTCCCGCCTATTTCGATGATGCGCAGCGCCAGGCCACCAAAGATGCGGCCAAGCTGGCAGGTCTGAATTTGCTGCGCCTGATCAATGAGCCGACTGCAGCAGCCATCGCCTATGGCCTGGACAATGCCAGCGAAGGGGTGTATGCCGTTTATGACCTGGGCGGCGGCACGTTTGATATTTCCATTCTGCGTCTGACCAAGGGTGTATTTGAAGTCATTGCCACTGGTGGCGACTCGGCCTTAGGAGGGGATGACTACGACGCAGCCTTGAGTCGCTGGGTGCTGGAGCAAACGGGTGTTGCGCCGCAAACGTCGGAGGACTGGGCGGCTTTGCGCGTGGCTGCCAAGGCCTGCAAAGAACGGTTGACGGACGCAGAAAGTACCAACTTTGCAGTGACGCTGCCCAGTGGTGTGCTTGTCGAGCAGCAGGTGACGCGCGCGGTGTTTGCGCAAGCTACTGCAGCACTGACCAAGCGCTCCTTGCAGGCGGTGCGTCGTGCATTGCGTGATGCAGATTTGAGCGTCGAAGATGTCAATGGCGTGGTCATGGTCGGTGGTTCCACGCGTATGCCCCAGGTGCGCGAAGCTGTGGCGCAACTGTTTGGCCAGGCGCCTTTGACCAATCTGAACCCTGATGAGGTCGTGGCTCTGGGGGCGGCCATTCAGGCCAATCAGTTGGCTGGCAATAATGCTGCCGGCGAGCTGTTGCTGCTGGATGTGATTCCCCTGTCTCTGGGAGTGGAGACGATGGGAGGTTTGGTGGAGCGCATCATTTCGCGCAATGAAACCATTCCCACTGCGCGTGCGCAGGACTTCACCACCTACAAGGATGGGCAGACTGCCATGGCTATCCACATCGTGCAGGGTGAGCGTGATCTGGTACAAGATTGCCGCAGTCTGGCGCGCTTTGAACTGCGCGGCATTCCGCCCATGGCTGCAGGCGCGGCGCGTATTCGTGTGAGCTTTACAGTCGATGCAGATGGCTTGCTGGCAGTCAGCGCTAAAGAGCAAACCAGTGGTGTGGAGGCCCATGTGGAAGTCAAGCCTTCTTATGGCTTGTCGGATGAGCAGGTGGCCAAGATGCTGCAGGAAGGTTTCAGCACGGCCCAGCAGGACATGAAGACACGCGCACTGGTCGAGGCACGAGTGGATGCAGACCGCATGCTGCTGGCCACGCAAAGTGCGCTGGATGTCGATGGCGATGTACTGACACAGCAGCAGCGTGAGGACATTCTGGTGTTGATGGAGCAGGTGCGTCAGGCACTGTCTACAGAGGATGCCGCCCATATCGAGGCCGTCACGCAAAATCTGGCCAAAGGAACAGAAGCCTTTGCCGCAGAGCGCATGAATCGCGGTATTCGCGAGGCGCTGGCAGGCAAGAATGTTCAATCACTTTCTTGATCCAATACACACATGGCAATCATCAAAATTCTTCCCCATCCTGAATACTGCCCGCAGGGTGCCGAGATCAGCGCACCTGCTGGAACGTCGATCTGCGAAGCCTTGCTCGACAATGACATCAAGATTGAGCATGCCTGCGACATGAGTGCTGCCTGCACCACGTGCCACGTGATCGTGCGCGAAGGCTTCAATTCGCTCAATCCCAGCGATGAGACGGAAGATGACCTGCTTGATCGCGCATGGGGGCTGGAGCCTCAATCGCGCCTGAGCTGCCAGGCGATCGTTGCGCAAGCTGATCTGGTGGTGGAAATTCCGAAGTATTCGATCAATCACGCGAAAGAGAACCACTGATATATGACGCGTCAAATCGTTCTGGATACGGAAACCACGGGTCTTTCTGCGGAAACCGGTGACCGCGTGATTGAACTGGGCTGTGTGGAACTGGTCAATCGCAAATTGACAGGCAATAACTTGCACTTGTATTTCAATCCAGGGCGTGACAGTCATCCTGATGCCTTGCGCGTTCACGGACTGACGACAGAGTTTTTGAGTGACAAGCCCAAGTTTGCAGAAAAGGTCAATGAAATCCTGGCCTATTTGCAGGATGCAGAGCTGATCATCCATAACGCGCCGTTTGACCTCGGATTCCTGAACAAAGAGCTGTCCTTGCTGGGTTTGCGGCCCATTACCGAGTACGTGGCCAAGGTGACCGACTCTTTGGTCATGGCCAAGGAGCTGTATCCAGGCAAGCGCAATTCCCTGGATGCTTTGTGCTCACGTCTGGATGTTGATAACAGCGGCCGTGAACTGCACGGCGCCTTGCTAGACTCCGAGCTGCTGGCTGAGGTCTATATCAATATGACCCGTGGCCAGAATGCCCTGGTCATGCCGGATGAAGATGAGGAAGAGGCCTCCTCTGATCTTGGTGATGTGCTGCAGACGATTGATTTGCGAAGCTTCAAGCTGCCTGTACTGCAGGCGAGTGAGCAGGAGCTTGCGGCACACGCGGCGCTTCTGGAGCAGATCGACAAGGCATCTGGTGGTAAAACTATTTGGCGAGTTCAGGAAAACACCAATCAATCTGTGCCATAATCTAAGTCTTGTCGCAAAACAGACAAACGGGTGATTAGCTCAGCGGTAGAGCACTGCCTTCACACGGCAGGGGTCACATGTTCGATCCATGTATCACCCACCA
>JAEYRT010000252.1 GCA_023435325.1 Pseudomonadota bacterium
GCTCAGGTCATCGCAATAGATGATGAACTTCTCGGCGCGGCCCGCGACCACATCGACGATATCGGGCAGATCGGTCAGATCGGCCTTGTCCACCTCAATCAGGCGCAGCCCCTGCGGTGCATAGGCATGCAGGCAAGCACGAATCAGCGATGACTTGCCCGTGCCGCGTGCGCCCGTGAGCAGCACGTTGTTGGCTGTGCGCCCCTGCACAAACTGCTCGGTATTGCGGGCGATCTTGTCCTTTTGCACATCGATGTTTTGCAGGTCCGACAACTGCATCGCGCCCACATGGCGCACCGGCTCCAGCACACCACAGCCATTGGCGCGCTTGCGGTAGCGCCAGGCAATGGCGGCATTCCAGTCGCTGGGCGCCTGCAGCGGCTGCGGCAGCACAGATTCAATGCGCTGCATCAGCTGCTCAGCGCGCTCCACCAAACGTTCCAAAGGGTTCATCACATCTTGCACGGCTTAGTCTCCAATCATTATTTTTGATAGCTGCTTGTGCTTGCAAATATTGAATTTCAGATAGTTTTCTATTTGAAATACTGATAAATCAAGCGCAAGCTGCTCTGAAAACATAAAGGAGCCACCAGGCTCCTCACAGCATCTCCAGCGTTGCACAACGTCCAGCCTGCCAGGGCGGTGCAGGCGCGGCGCAAGCTCGCAGACAGTGGCAACGCCACGGCAAGAGCTTGCAACAAAGCCTGCAGGGCGTTTTGCAACGCCACCCCATCAAGAACGGTAGTCGGCGTTGATGGACACGTAATCGTGGCTCAGGTCACAAGTCCAGACTGTCTGGCTCGCCTCACCACGGCCCAGCACCACACGCACGGTGATTTCCTGCTGCTTCATCACGCGCTGGCCATCTTCTTCTTGGTACGAAGGATTTCGGCCACCATCGACCACCACGTGCACATCGTCCAGGTACAGATCGATCTTGGACTGGTCCAGATCGGCAATACCAGCGTAACCCACGGCCGCCAGGATACGGCCCAGGTTCGGGTCGGAAGCAAAGAAAGCGGTCTTCACCAGGGGCGAATGCGCAATCGCGTACGCAGCCAGACAGCACTCTGCTTCGGTCTTGCCACCATCGACCTGCACGGTGATGAACTTGGTCGCGCCTTCACCATCACGCACGATGGCCTGGGCCAGCAGACGGGCGACATCTTGCAGTGCGGCTTTCAGCGCCTTGGCATCTGCGCTGTCCCAGCTGGTAATAACTTCGTTGCCGGCCTGGTGCGTCGCAATCAGCACAAAGGAGTCGTTGGTGGAAGTGTCGCCGTCGATGGTCACGCGGTTGAACGAGCCATCGGCGAGTTCCTTGACCAGGTCCTGCAGCAGCGCAGGTGCAATCGCCGCATCGGTCGCCAGATAGCCCAGCATGGTCGCCATATTCGGGCGGATCATGCCCGCGCCCTTGCTGATGCCGGTGATGTGCACGGTCTTGCCACCGACCACGACGCTGCGGCTGTACGCCTTGGGCTGGGTGTCGGTGGTCATGATGCCCTCAGCGGCCACGGCCCAGTTGTCGGCCTTGGCATTGGCAATCGCGGCAGGCAGCCCGGCCACGATGCGGTCCACCGGCAGCTCTTCCATGATCACGCCGGTCGAAAACGGCAACACCTGCTGCTCGCTCACGCCCAATTGCTGAGCCAGCGCGGCGCAAGTCTTGCGCGCATTGGCCAGCCCTGCGGCGCCCGTACCCGCGTTGGCATTGCCGGTGTTGATCACCATGGCGCGAATGCCCTGGCCTGCAGCCAGATGCTCACGGCTGACCTGGACCGGTGCGGCGCAGTAGCGGTTTTGCGTGAATACGCCTGCGACGCTCGCACCTTCATCGAGCAAAAACACGGTCAGGTCCTTGCGGTTGGCTTTGCGCACACCGGCTTCGGTCACACCAATACGCACGCCAGCGACGGGGAACAGGTCAGCGGCGACGGGAACAGGCAAATTCACAGGCATTGCAGGGCTTCCTACAGAAAAGAAACAGTGAGCCTTGGATTATGAAGACAAACCACCAGCCACAAAGAAAAACACGGGCTTGCGCCCGTGTTCTTTGTCGATGGCTCAACTGATCAAGACAGTTTGCCGTGGCAGTTCTTGAACTTCTGCCCGCTGCCGCATGGACAGGGGTCGTTGCGGCCCACGCGCACGCCGGGCGGCAACTCGAAGCTGTCGGTCTTGTCGCCATCGGCACTGGCGTACTGCATACCGCCCTGCACGCTTTCCGCATGCTCTTCAATGCTGTGCGCAGCCTGCTCCAGTTGCTCTGGCTGCTGGATGCGCACGGTGAGCAGCACGCGGGTGACTTCGTTCTTGACCTGGTCGATCAGCTGGCGGAACAGCTCAAACGCTTCGCGCTTGTACTCCTGCTTGGGTTGCTTTTGCGCAAAGCCGCGCAGGTGAATGCCCTGGCGCAGATAGTCCAAAGCGGCCAGGTGATCGCGCCAGTTGGTGTCAAAGCTTTGCAGCAGCACAGCACGCTGGAAGTTCATGAACTGCTCGGAGCCCACCAGATCCAGCTTGCCCTGATAGACATCGTTGGCAGCCTTCACGCAAGCGTCCAAGATGTCTTCGTCGGTGATGCTGTCCGATTCCTTGACCATGGACTGCAGATCGATCTGCACCTGCCAGTCGGCCAAGGCCTTTTCCAGCGCCGCCAGGTCCCACTGCTCTTCCATGGATTCCACGGGCACATACTGGCGCACCATGTCGGCCACGCAGTCTTCACGCATCACGTTGATCATGTCCGTCAAGTCGACGGTATCCAGGATGTCATTGCGCTGCTGGTAGATCACCTTGCGCTGGTCATTGGCCACGTCGTCATATTCAAGCAGCTGCTTGCGCATGTCGAAGTTGCGTGCTTCCACCTTGCGCTGGGCGGACTCGATCGAGCGGGTCACGATACCGGCCTCGATCGCCTCGCCCTCGGGCATCTTCAGACGGTCCATGATGGCCCGCACGCGGTCGCCCGCAAAGATGCGCATCAACTGGTCATCCAGGCTCAGATAGAAACGCGAAGAACCGGGGTCACCCTGGCGGCCCGAACGGCCACGCAGCTGGTTGTCGATACGGCGCGACTCATGGCGCTCGGTCGCGATGATGCGCAAGCCACCCAGTGCCTTGACCTCTTCATGGTCTTTTTGCCATTGCGCACGCAAAGCCGCAATTTGCGCCTGCTTGGCTGCTTCGTCCAGGCTGGCGTCCGCAGCAATGGCCGCTTCCTGCTTGCTGATATTGCCGCCCAGCACGATGTCGGTACCACGACCGGCCATATTCGTGGCGATGGTGATCATGCCCTTGCGGCCAGCCTGGGCGATGATGTCCGCTTCCTTGGCGTGCTGCTTGGCATTCAGCACCTGGTGCGGCAGCTTGGCGGCGGTCAGCAGCTGGGCAATGATTTCCGAGTTTTCGATCGAGGTCGTGCCCACCAGCACCGGCTGGCCGCGCTCGTAGCACTCGCGGATGTCTTCGATGGCAGCGTTGTACTTTTCGTTGGTGGTCTTGTAGACACGGTCCAGCTGGTCTTCGCGCTTGCTGGGCTTGTTCGGCGGGATCACCACGGTTTCCAGACCATAGATGCTCTGGAACTCAAAGGCTTCGGTATCGGCCGTACCCGTCATACCTGCCAGCTTGTTGTACAAGCGGAAGTAGTTCTGGAACGTGATCGACGCCATGGTCTGGTTTTCGGCCTGAATGGCCACACCTTCCTTGGCTTCCACAGCCTGGTGCAAGCCGTCGCTCCAGCGGCGGCCGCTCATCAAACGGCCAGTGAACTCGTCCACGATCACCACTTCCCCGTTTTGCACCACATAGTGCTGGTCGCGGTGATAGATGTGGTGCGCCCGCAAAGAGGCATACAAGTGGTGCACCAACGCTATGTTCGATGGGTCGTAGAGCGATGCGCCTTCAGGCAGCAGACCTGCAGCCGTCAGGATCTGCTCGGCCTTTTCATGACCGTCTTCGGTCAGGAACACTTGGTGGCTCTTTTCATCCACGGTGAAGTCACCGGGCTTGGTCACGCCTTCGCCAGTGCGGGGATCGGCTTCGCCTTCCTGGCGCACCAACTGGGGCGCCAACTGGTTGATGGCCTGGTACATGGCCGTGTTGTCATCGGCTTGGCCAGAGATGATCAAGGGCGTGCGTGCCTCGTCGATCAGAATGGAGTCCACCTCGTCGACAATGGCGTAGTTCAAGCCACGCTGCACGCGGTCGGCCTTGTCATAGACCATGTTGTCGCGCAGATAGTCAAAACCGTATTCGTTGTTGGTGCCGTAGGTGATGTCGGCCAGATAGGCCAATTGCTTGTCTTCACGTGCTGCCTGGGGCAGATTCACACCCACCGACAGGCCCAGGTAGTTGTACAGCGGACGCATGGTTTCCGCGTCACGGCTGGCCAGGTAGTCGTTGACGGTCACGACATGCACGCCCCCACCCGTCAGCGCATTCAGATAGACCGGCAGCGTAGAGGTCAGGGTCTTGCCTTCGCCCGTGCGCATTTCCGAGATCTTGCCTTGGTGCAGCGCCATGCCACCCATGAGCTGCACATCAAAGTGGCGCATCTTCATCACGCGCTTGGAAGCTTCGCGCACCACGGCAAACGCTTCTGGCAGCAGGTCGTCCAGCGTTTCGCCCTTGGCTAGGCGGTCTTTAAAAGCCTGGGTCTTGGCGCGCAGTGTCTGGTCATCGAGCTTTTCCAGCTCTGGCTCCATCGCATTGATACGAGCCACCGTCTTGCGGTACTGCTTGAGAAGCCGGTCGTTGCGGCTGCCGAAAAGTTTGGTGAGGAAGTTGACCATGCGAACGGAAGCCGCTTGCAGCACCTTGAGCAGGCACCAGAAGCGGCCAAATCCCTAATGTAGAGTTGCCATGCAGATAGGCTCAATCAACACAAAAACAAGAGTTCTCGCGCCGATAGCCAAAAATTGATTCTAACTGCCGCTTGTACTTTGCCATCAACAGCCTGCCCCCACATGCCCGCAAGCCACAGCGCAGACTGATAATGCACAAATACACAGCCACCATCTCGCCATGCATTCGCGCCGTCACTTTGCCATTTCACTGGAGCAGGCCGCCCAGTCCTCCCCCACCCTCGCCCACTTGGTGGGCCAGGCCCGTGAAGCCAATGCACGCATGAAAGCGATCGAGCCTTTGCTGCCTCCGGGGCTGCGTGCCAGTGTGCAGCCGGGGCCAATTGATGGAGAGAACTGGAGCCTGATTCTGAAAAATGCCGCAGCTGCCACCAAGGTCCGTCACCTGCTACCCAGTCTGGAAGCCCACCTGCGCACGAAGGGCTGGAACGTGGCCCGCATTCAGCTCAAGGTCCTCCACGCATCGCCCTGGCAAAGTCCGCTGTAATTGCGCCAAGCCATGTGCAGGCCATGGGCGAAAAAAAAGACCCTGGCGGGTCTTCTGGCAAACAAACATGGTGCCGGTTGTCGGATTCGAACTGACGACCTACCGCTTACAAGGCGGGTGCTCTACCAACTGAGCTAAACCGGCGAAGACCGCAATTCTAATACAAATTTTGGCCTTCCAGATAAAAATGCTTATTTCACGCGCTTGAGTGCGGGTCGGCCACTTCCCGCCGGAGTGGGCGGACGTGGCTCATCGTCTCCAGCGCCTGCGTTTGTGCTGCTGGACGTCACCAATTGCACCACCTGGGCCGGCGTCCCGCCGTTATCGGGGGACGGCTCTTCAGACTCTTCGGCTTCCACAGCTGCCAAAGCCGCAGCATCATCGGACAGCTCGGCCAGCAGATCATCCAGCACAGGGAAGGACATGCCCTGCCCTGATTCACGCGCATAAATGGCCTGCACGCGCTCCACGGGCACCATGATGTCACGGGGTTTGCCGCCAAAGCGGGCCTTGAATTCAATGTATTCATTGCCCAGCTGCAAGCTGCCCGTGGCGTCATAGCTGACGTTGAGCACGATTTCTCCATCATTGACAAATTCGTGAGGGACTTGCACAGAACGATCCACTTTGACTGCCAAGTAAGGTGTCAAACCATTGTCGGTGCACCACTCATGAATGGCGCGGATCAGGTACGGCCGTGTCGACGTGGTGGTGGGTTCGTTCATGTACAAATTCCAGCAAACAGCAAATCAGGAAAAAAGCATTCGACGCAATTACTTGCGCATCACCTTCTCGGAAGGTGTCAGCGCTTCGATGTAGGCAGGGCGCGAGAAGATGCGCTCGGCATACTTCAGCAAAGGCGCTGCATTCTTGCTCAGCTCAATGCCGTAGTAGTCCAAGCGCCACAGCAGGGGAGCAATCGCCACGTCCAGCATGGAGAAGCCTTCGCCCAGCATGTATTTGTTCTTCAGGAACACGGGAGCCAGTTGGGTCAGGCGGTCGCGGATATGTTGGCGCGCCTTTTCCACTTCCTTCTCGTTGCCCTTGACATTGCGCTGTTCCAGCGTGTTCACGTGCACGAACAATTCTTTTTCGAAGTTCAACAGGAACAAACGCACGCGGGCGCGGTCAACCGGGTCGCCAGGCATCAGCTGGGGATGGGGGAAACGCTCATCAATGTACTCGTTGATGATGTTCGACTCGTACAGGATCAGATCACGTTCGACCAAGATCGGAACCTGGCCATAGGGGTTCATCGCCGCGATTTCTTCGGGCTTGTTGTACAAGTCCACATCACGGATTTCGAAGTCCATTCCCTTTTCGAACAGCACAAAGCGGCAACGGTGGGAATAAGGGCAAGTCGTTCCCGAATAAAGCACCATCATGGCGGAAGCTCCTAAAAATCAAAAAGAGTGGGACGCCTGAAAAAGCGCCCACTCCACTACAACCGAACCGATTTGCACCAGCGTACAAAATCGGTAGCAGACTGTCTATTTATTTGACGTCTTTCCAGAATGCGGCATTCAATCTCCAGGCAATCAGGATAAAGATGCCCAGGAAAATCAAGACGCCAACACCGACGCGAATACGGGTATTTTGGGCTGGTTCACCCATCCATTGCAGGAAGTTGACCAAATCTCCAATTGCCTGATCGTACTCTTGTGCGCTCATTGTGCCTGCAGAGATGGTTTCCCAGCCCTTGAACACTTGGGTGTTTTGGCCATTGACCTCTACATCCTCGATGATGGCACGGCGCTCACCCTGCAACTGCCACAACGCATGGGGCATGCCTACGGAAGGGAATGCCAGGTTGTTCCAGCCAGTGGCCTTGGTCTCATCGCGGTAAAAAGTACGCAAGAAAGTATAGAGGTAGTCAGCACCCGTGCCATCGTGGCTGGCGCGCGAGCGCGCAATCACGGTCAAATCCGGTGGATTGCCGCCAAACCAGTCTTTGGCTTGCTTGGGATCAATGGTGGCAATCATGGTCTCGCCCACCTTGTCGGTGGTGAACAGCAGGTTGTCCTTGATCTCTTGCTCGCTCAAACCAATGTCTTGCAAGCGGTTGTAGCGCATGAAAGCGGCCGAGTGGCAGCCCAGGCAATAGTTCACGAACAGCTTGGCACCGTTTTGCAGCGACGCCTGGTTGGTGGTGTCGACAGGTGCCTTGTCCAATGGCACCAGACCACCGCCTGCAGCATGCGCACCACCCACGATACCGAGCGCCGCAACCAACGTAAGGATCAGTTTTTTCATTGTTGTTCTCCCCTAACTCAGTGAGGCTTGAAAGTCACGCGATCAGGCACAGGCTTGGGCGTACCCAGCTGGCTCCACCAAGGCATCAGCAAGAAGAAGCCAAAGTAGAACAAGGTACCGACTTGCGATACGCGCTCACCGATGGGCGAAGGCGCTTGCACACCCAGATAGCCCAAGATCAGGAAGTTGATCACGAACACCGCATACAGATACTTGTGCCAGTTAGGGCGGTAGCGGATGGACTTCACAGGGCTGCAATCCAGCCATGGCAAGGCGAACAAGATCACCACAGCACCACCCATCACTACCACGCCCCAGAACTTGGCGTCGATGGCCAGCATCACAGCCACAGCCACAACGGCTGCACCCACGATCACCAGCTTGAACAGGCCTGCCAGCTTGGCCTTGAAGACCGCAAACGCAGCTGCCAAGACCACACAGGCCACCAACACATACATCATCTCAGTGGTGATAGCACGCAGCATCGAATAGAAGGGCGTGAAGTACCACACAGGCGCAATGTGCGAAGGCGTCTTCAGTGGGTCAGCAGGAATGAAGTTGTTGTACTCCAGGAAATAACCACCGAACTCGGGTGCAAAGAACACCACAGCCGAGAACAGGAACAGGAACACAGCCACGCCAAAGATGTCATGCACGGTGTAGTAGGGGTGGAAAGGCACGCCATCCAGAGGATTGCCATTGGCATCCTTGGGTGCGCTGGGCGCCTTGATTTCCACGCCGTCTGGGTTGTTCGAGCCCACGTCGTGGAACGACAGCAAGTGCGCCACCACCAGACCCAGCAGCACCAGTGGTACAGCAATCACGTGGAAGCTGAAGAAGCGGTTCAGCGTTGCATCGCCCACCACATAGTCACCACGAATCAGAATGGCCAGATCGGGGCCGACAAACGGCACGGCAGCAAACAGGTTCACGATCACCTGGGCACCCCAGTACGACATCTGACCCCATGGCAGCAGGTAGCCCATGAAGGCTTCAGCCATCAGCGCCAGGAAAATGGCACAGCCGAAAATCCACACCAGCTCGCGCGGTTTGCGGTAAGAGCCATACAGCAGACCGCGGAACATGTGCAGATAAACCACCACGAAGAAGGCCGAAGCGCCTGTGGAGTGCATGTAGCGAATCAGCCAGCCCCAGGGCACATCACGCATGATGTATTCCACGGAAGCGAACGCTTTCTCGGCGTCGGGCTTGTAGTGCATGACCAGGAAAATGCCGGTCACGATCTGGATCACCAGCACCAGCAGCGCCAGCGAGCCGAAGATGTACCAGAAGTTGAAGTTCTTGGGTGCGTAGTACTCCGACATGTGCTGCTTGTAGCCAGCAAATGCCGAAGGAAATCGATTTTCAAACCAGTTCGTCACCTTTGCGCCGGTCGAGGCGTTGGGATCGATGTCTTTGAATTCGTGGGCCATGTCGTCTTAACTCCCTCAAGCCTTGTCTTCACCGATCAGGAGCTTGGTCTCCGACAGGTACATATGGGGTGGAACCTCCATGTTGTCAGGTGCGGGCTTGTTCTTGAACACGCGACCGGCCATATCGAAGGTCGAGCCGTGGCAAGGGCACAAGAAACCACCCTTCCAGTCCGCAGGCAAAGAAGGCTGCGCCCCGGTCTGGAACTTGTCGGTGGGCGAACAACCCAAGTGCGTGCAAATGCCCACGCACACCAGAATTTCAGGCTTGATGGAGCGCCAGGTGTTGCGAGCGTATTCGGGCGTGAACTCTGCGGGGTTGCGCTCGGAGTTGGGATCCGCCAGTTGGCTGTCCAGGCCTGCCAAATCGTCGAGCTGCTCTTTCGTGCGCTTGATGATCCACACGGGCTTGCCGCGCCATTCAACAGTGATCTTTTCGCCCGGCTGCAGCGCCGAGATATCGACCTCCACCGCGGCACCTGCGGCCTTGGCCTTTTCCGAAGGCTGGAAGGTACTCACAAAGGGGACAGCGGCAGCCACGCCGCCTACCGCGCCAGCGCAGGCAGACGTGATGATCCACGTCCGTTTGCTGGAGTCGACAGGTGTTTCGCTCATGGGGATCCTCGATAAAACATCGCTAGGTATAGGGACAATCGGGAAATTGTAGCCAAGGGCTCCCCCTGAAACCAAGCACCTATCTGGCACGCTTATTGCGCTATCCACGCAATATGACGTATCTCAAGAAATGTACGGACTCTGTGGCCGACAGAAGGCAGGAATGGGGCGAACACCCATCCTCAGGCCAAGTGGTCGTACGAGAACGAGCAGTCTGCATATGTTGCTGCACCCGATCTTTGCACACAGCTAGCGCGCTGATGCGGCGTTTTTCGCTGAACGGTCTGCTGCGCAGTGGCGAAAACAAAGGCCGCCACTGCCGACACAGCCTTCGGCGTGGTGGTGCTTGCTAGCGCAACGATGCTTGAGACAGGCTGCGTGCCATTCGCACAGCCTCGATCAGGCTCGAAGCATCGGCAATGCCCTGCCCAGCAATATCAAACGCCGTGCCATGGTCAGGACTGGTGCGAACCAAGGGTAAACCCAGAGTCACATTGACCCCTTGCTCCACCCCAAAGTATTTGATCGGGATCAACCCTTGGTCGTGGTACATCGCCAACACCACGTCAAATTCCCCTACATGGCCCTCGACATCCCTTGCGCGCATAAAGATGGTGTCGGGTGCAAACGGTCCCTGCGCATCCATGCCTTCTGCGCGCGCCAGAGCCACTGCAGGCGCGATGATTTCCACTTCTTCCGAGCCAAACAGCCCGCCCTCGCCCGCGTGCGGATTCAGACCAGCCACACCGATGCGCGGCGTGCGCCCCAGAATCCGATGCAACGCCCCATGTGTGATACGCAGCGTCTGCATGAGGTTGTCGAGCGTGACGGCCTCCAGGGCCTGGCGCAAAGACACATGGATGCTCACCAGTACCGTGCGCAACTCCTGGTTGGCCAGCATCATGCGGACAGGCATCTGCTCCAGAGGCACGCCAGCATGCTGGGCGGCTTCCGCCTGCAGCAACTCCGTATGGCCTGGATAGTTCACGCCCGCCATGTGCAGCGCTTCCTTGTGCAGTGGCGCCGTGACCAGGGCCGCAATATCGCCGCGCAAGGCCGCACGGGCAGCCCATTGCACGCTGGAGGCTGCAGCACGCCCCGCATCGGCCGTGATGCGCCCCCAGGGAGCCGGTACCGGCATGTCCGGCAGTTGCAGCACTGGCAGACAGCGCGATGGCACTTCCCAGGCTTCATCCGGCGATGCAATCACTGCCACTGGCAGATGCGTTTCACCGTCCTTGAAAATGGCCTGCGCCCCACGGCGCATGGTGGCCAGATCACCGGCGACAAAGCACCCCTGCAGCAGCACTGGCTGGTCCCGAAATGCTTTGGCAATGATCTCGGGGCCAATGCCGGCCGAATCCCCCTGCGTGATCGCAATGGCTTTTTTCTCATGCATGGAAATGCCTTTATCGCTTATGCATCAAGCGTCTTAAGCTATGAATTTTATGCAGGGTTGTCAATTTCGATAAAGCGGTGACTCAGCCCCAGCTGGTGTGCCACATGGGCAGCGACAGCGGGTGCGCCGTAGCGCTCGGTCGCATGGTGGCCCGCAGCAATGAAAGTTGTGCCGGTTTCACGCGCCAAATGGGCCTGGGGCTCGGAGATTTCACCGGTAATGTAGGCATCCGCGCCAGCTGCCAGCGCGCTTTCAAAAAAGCCCTGGGCCCCGCCTGTGCACCAGGCCAAGCGGCGAACCGGTTTGCCCGCGGCACCTGTCACGCACGTCACGGGGCGCCCCAATGCAGCTGCCACATGGCTGGCCAGAGCATCGGCATTGGCAAAACCGGCCTTGCCCACCATGCCCAGTGCCTGCTCACCAAAGGTGGCGTCGAACTGCACACCCAGCTTGGCTCCCAGCTGGGCGTTGTTACCGAGTTCAGGGTGGGCATCCAGGGGCAGATGGTAGGCAAACAAGTTGATGTCATGTGCCAGCAGCAAGCGGATGCGCTCTTTCATCCAGCCCGTGATGCGGCCATCCATGCCACGCCAGAACAGGCCATGGTGCACAAAGATCGCATCGGCCTTGTCTTCGATGGCCGCCTCGATCAGTGCGCGGCTGGCAGTGACACCGCTGACGATATGCCGAATCTCGGCCTTGCCCTCGACTTGCAGGCCATTGGGGCCGTAGTCCTTGAAGCGTTCGGGTTGCAGCAGGCCATCAAAATGGGCGAGGAGGTCTTGTCGCTGAATCATGGCGATCATTGTGCCAAGCGTGCATCACCCATACCGCGCTCCGGCACAAAAAAGGGCAGCCCCAGGCTGCCCTTTCCGTACCACATGGACGTGGCTTACTGGGCCAGGCCCTTGGGCTGCCAGCCACGCGAAGCCAGCGGCCAGAACAGGCCAATGGCCGCACCCAGCATGCCCATGGCGGCTACGTAGTGGGCAGGTGCCATCACGTCCACCTGCTGCCACACGGACACCAGCATGGGCGTCAGGCCGCCAAACACCGCATAAGCCATGTTGTAGGCAAAAGACAGACCCGTGAAGCGCACTGCCACGGGGAAGGCACGCACCCCGACGATAGGCAGCAAGGAGATGGAGCCCACAAAGAACCCCACCAGGGCATAACGCGCCACCAGGGTGTCCTGGCCGGGCAGGCCGAGATAGAAGATGTACGCCGTCACGGTCATGCCGCCCCAGCCCAGCACCATGGTCCACTTGGTGCCGATTTTGTCGTTCAGCCAGCCCCAGAACACGCAGCCGATGGTCAGCGTCACCGTCGCCACTGCATTGGCCGTCATGGCGTCTGCAGGCGCAATCTGAAACACCTTTTGCAGATACGAAGGGGTGAACAGCACCACCACCACCACGCCGGTGGAGAGCACCCAGGTCATCAAGGCCACCAGCCAGCAGGCTTGCTTGTGTTCACGCAGGATGGTCTTGATGGGCAGTTCCGCGTCAGCAGCCTTGCGTTTTTGCAGGTCCTGGAACAGGGGGGTTTCGTGCAGAAAACGGCGCAGATACACCGACACCAGACCCAACACGCCACCCACGATGAACGGCATGCGCCATGCCCAGTCATGGATCTCCGCCTGGGTATAGGTGCTGTTGAGCCATACTCCGAAGATGGAGCCCAGGAAAATCCCGCCCGTGATACCCGACGTCAGCGTGCCAATGGCCAGCCCATAGTTCTTGGCGGGCGAGTGCTCGGCCACGAACACCCAGGCCCCGGGCATTTCGCCACCAATGGCGGCGCCTTGCAGCACACGCATCAACAGCAGCAGCAAGGGCGCGGCGATGCCAATCGTGGCATAGGTGGGCAACAGGCCAATCACCAGCGTGGGCACCGCCATGAGAAAGATGGACAGCGTGAACATCTTCTTGCGGCCGATCTTGTCGCCATAGTGCGCAATGATGATGCCGCCCAGAGGGCGTGCCAGATAACCGGCTGCAAAAATGCCCAAGGTCTGCAATTGGCGCAGCCACTCCGGCATGTCTGCGGGGAAGAACAGCGCGCCAATCACATTGGCGAAGAAAACGAAGACGACGAAGTCGTAGAACTCCAGCGTGCCGCCCAGGGCAGACAGGCTCAGGGTTTTGTAGTCCTCACGGTTCAAAGGACGATGGTGTGCACCGCCCGCCACTTGGTGGGCTTGTGCATTCGGATGCTTACTCATGGGGTTGTCTTTCCAGCTTCAAAGGTCAGACAGCGCGTGAGCCGTGGCAACGGATAGATGCATAGAGGCAAGACTGGACTGTTCTGAAAGGTTTTCACGGTGATGAAACCTTGGCATTTCCGAGCCGTCGCGGGTGTGCGAGGCCAAGAACGAACACAGTGCGGCGCAGTCGTACAAATATTCTAGGGTTTGTATTAATAGGGTTTTCTCCAATCATCGTAAAACACGAAGTGTTTTCGTAAATTAGAGGCAATCCATCTTGTTTCGCGATGCCTGATACTTCCCCCGTTTCCTGACCCCGCCCCAGCGCAAGCTTGGGTTTAGGCTTACGCTTGCATCCTTTGCCCGTTACCCATTTCCCCTTTCTTTTATGAAGCGTTACTGGCTTTTGTTTTCTCAGGCGGTCACCGTCTTGCTGGCGGCCTATTTCATCGTTGCCACCTTGCAGCCCAGCTGGCTCAAGCGCGGCGCCTCCTACAGCCGCGCCGGCATCGCGCTGTTCGAAGCACCTTCGGAGCCCCGCACCGAATTTGCGCCCGGCTCTCTGGCAGGGGCCGCGCAAAAAGCCATGCCGGCTGTGGTCAGCATCAACACCAGCAAGGAAGTGCGCCACCCGCGCAGCAACGATCCCTGGTTCCAGTTTTTCTTCGGAGATGTCGGCTCCCAGCAGCAAACCGGCCTGGGCAGCGGCGTGATCGTCAGCCATGACGGCTATATCCTGACCAACAACCACGTGGTCGAGGGCGCGGACCAGATTGAAGTGACGCTGGCTGACAGCCGCGTGGCCGTGGCACGCATCATCGGCACCGATCCTGAAACCGACCTGGCCGTGCTCAAGATCGAACTCGGCGACCTGCCCGTCATCGTGCTGGGCAACTCCGACCATGCCGTGGTGGGCGACACTGTGCTGGCCATTGGCAACCCCTTTGGCGTGGGTCAGACCGTGACCAGCGGCATTGTCAGCGCTCTGGGTCGCAATGAACTGGGCATCAACACCTTCGAGAACTTCATCCAGACCGACGCCGCCATCAACCCCGGCAACTC
>JAEYRT010000035.1 GCA_023435325.1 Pseudomonadota bacterium
GTCCGCACTGCAGCCAGACCATTGGCTGGAAAGACAACATCCCCGTACTGAGCTGGCTCTTGCTGCGTGGGCGCTGCCGCAGCTGCCAGCAGCGCATCAGCATGCGTTACCCCCTGGTGGAGCTGGCGACGGCCGCCCTGTTTGCCTGGTGCATTGCCCGTTGGGGCTTTACGCCTGCCGGTTGGGCCTGGAGCGGCTTCGGCGCAGCCCTGCTGGCCCTGGCCTTGATTGACTGGGACACCACCTACCTGCCTGACAGCATCACCTTGCCTCTGGTCTGGGCTGGCTTGCTCGCCTGCGCCCTGGGCTGGACGGGCACCGGGCTCAACGATGCGGTCTGGGGAGCGGCGGCAGGTTATCTGTCGCTCTGGAGCATCTACTGGCTCTTCAAGCTCGTAACAGGTAAAGAAGGCATGGGCTACGGAGACTTCAAGCTGTTTGCCGCGCTGGGAGCCTGGCTGGGCTGGCAGGCCCTGGTGCCCATGATGCTGATGGCCTCCGTCATCGGCGCTGTCATCGGCATTTTCATGAAACTGCGCAACAATTTGCGAGAAGGCGGTTATCTGCCTTTCGGACCTTTTTTGGCAGGTGCTGGCTTTGCAGCCATGCTGTTTGGCGCTGAAAACATTCTCGCCGTCCTGCTGCACAGCATAGGAATTTAGACATGCAACGAGCCATCAAGCTAGGCCTGACAGGAGGCATCGGCAGCGGCAAGAGTACCGTTGGCCAGATGCTGGCCGAATGCGGTGCGGCAGTGATCGACGCCGATGCCCTCTCGCGCAGCCTGACCGCTCCCGGCGGGCTGGCCATGCCGCAGATCGAGGTGGAGTTTGGAGCGCAAGCCGTCGATGCCCAAGGCGCACTGGACCGCGACTTCATGCGCCAGCTGGTCTTTCAGGATCCGGGCGCGCGCCAGCGTCTGGAAGCCATCATCCACCCGCTGGTGGGTCATCTCACCCAGCGCCAGGCACTACAAGCTGAGGCGGCCGGCGCCAGATGTCTGGTGTTTGACGTGCCCTTGCTGGTGGAATCAGGCCGCTGGCGCAAGCAGCTGGACTATGTGCTGGTCGTGGACTGCGAGGAAGAAACCCAGATCCAGCGCGTCATGGCGCGCAACGGCCTGGAGCGAGCCGCAGTGCAGCACATCATGGCCGCGCAGGCCACGCGCAGCCAGCGCAGGGCAGCAGCAGACTGGGTGATCTACAACGACGGCCTGGATTTAGCGGAATTACGTCAAGAAGTGCTATCAATTTCAGCGCAGTTGCCGCTATGATGGCAGACAGCGCGTTGGCCACACTGGGCATGCCTTGTGCATAAACGCGCTGACCTCCCCATCTCCGCCTGTGCTTACCGGAAATTGCCAGCGTGATTCTTTACGAGTACCCATTTAACGAACGTTTGCGCACTTATTTGCGACTGGAACAACTGTTCCGGCGTTTGTTCGAACTCATCACCAGAGAATCGGCTGTAGACCACCACTTCGCTCTGGTCACGATCTTCGAAATCATGGAAGTGGCCGCACGCGCAGACCTCAAGTCCGACTTGCTGCGGGATCTGGAACGCCACAAGAACACGTTCGAGGGGCTGCGCAACAATCCCGCGATCGAGCAATCCATGCTGGACAACATCATTGCCCAGCTGGACCACTGCTACAACGCCCTGCATGCGCAAAGCGGAAAGACCGGCCAGCCGCTGACGGAAAACGACTGGCTGATGTCGATACGTAGCCGCATCAACATTCCAGGTGGCACCAGCAGCTTCGACCTGCCGGCCTACCACCGCTGGCAGAACAAACCCGCCCGCGAGCGCCAGGGCAATCTGCATACCTGGATGCTGTGTCTGAAGCCGCTGTCGGATGCGCTGATGCTGCTGCTGAGCCTGCTGCGCGAGACCGGCAATACGCAAAAGGTCGCGGCCACCAGTGGCCAGTTCCAGCAATCCTTGCCAGCCGGCAAGAGCTACCAGCTGCTGCGCCTGCGCATTTCTGCCGAATCGGGTCTGGTGCCCGAAATCAGCGCCAACCGGTTGATGGTGTCCGTGCGCCTGCTGCGCCCCAACGAAAGCGGCAGCCTGCAAGCGACCACGGAAAACGCGGCTTTTGAGCTGACGCTGTGCGCCTGACGGCACGCCTGTGCCAGACTTGCACGCCATGAGCGACCACACCCACCCCACCGTCAAGTGCCCCACTTGTGGCGGCCCCAGCCTGTTTGCCCCCAGCAACGCCTGGCGTCCGTTTTGCAGCCAGCGCTGCAAGAACATCGATCTGGGCGCCTGGGCTGCTGAAGAATTCCGCGTGCCCGCGCCACCACCGCAAGACAATGCCTACGGTGATCCACGCACCGATCCGGATTGAATCGCAAAAAACATAGCTGCCAGCGCTTGATGAAAAAGGACTTCAGATAGCTTTCTATCTGAAGTCCTTGCTATTTGGGCGTTAGCCGCTCTTATTGTTGCTGCACTGCTTCCGCGTAGATGCTGGCATCGAAAGGCAGTCCGCGCTCTTCGCTGAGCCACTGCAGCACAGGCAGCGAACCTTCCAAGACGGGGCGCACCTGCAGCGGCAGCTGTTGCCAGGCCATTTGCTGACCTTCCAGCATCGCAAACTCCCCATCCCACTGCGTCACCTTGCACCAGTGCAAACGCACCAGCGCGTGGCTGTATGCATGCTCCGTCACCTTCCACGCGATGCAGTTGCGGATGGTGATGCCCAGCTCCTCCTGCAGCTCACGGCGCAAGGCCTGCTCCACGGTCTCACCGGCTTCGAGCTTGCCACCGGGGAACTCCCACCACCCTGCACGGGGCTTGCCCTCGGGGCGGCTGGTGATGAGCAATGCGCCATCGCTTTCGCGAATCAGCACGCCCACGGCGACTTCAGTGTGTTTGCGTTCGGAAGAAGAGGAATCGGTCACAGTCAACAAAAACTTTCTTAAATTTCGGCACCATCGCTCAGACCATCGACATCGGCAATGCGCTGACGTGGTGCAGTATCTCGCTCGCTGCGGCCGGCATAGTCACGCGCAAATTGCTGGGCCACGCGGCCGCTGCGCGAACCACGCTCCAGCGCCCAGACCAGCGCCTCGGGCTCCGCAGCCTTGATGGTCGCCTCATCTAGCCCCATGGAGCGCAACCACTGCGCCACCACGCGCAGGTATTCGTCCTGGCTGAACGGATAAAAGCTCACCCACAGACCAAAGCGCTCGGACAGCGAGATTTTCTCTTCCACCACCTCGCCGGGGTGAATCTCGCCATCCTTGCCCTTGGAGGTTTGCAGGTTGTCGCTCATGTACTCGGGCAGCAGATGGCGACGGTTGCTGGTGGCGTAGACCAGCACATTGGGTGTGGCAGCAGACACCGAGCCATCCAGAATGGACTTCATGGCCTTGTAGCCGGGCTCGCCTTCTTCAAAGGAAAGGTCGTCGCAGAACACCAGAAAGCGTTCGGGCCGGGTGCCGACCAGTTCGACGATTTCGGGCAGGTCGCCGAGGTCGGCCTTGTCCACCTCGATCAATCGCAGGCCCTGCGCCGCATAGGCGGCCAGCATGGCCTTCACCAGCGAGCTTTTGCCGGTGCCGCGCGCGCCCGTCATCAGCACGTTATTGGCCGGTTTGCCTTCGAGGAAGTGCCGGGTGTTGCGGTCGA
>JAEYRT010000037.1 GCA_023435325.1 Pseudomonadota bacterium
ATTGGCTCACTGTGTTTGAAGGAGATCGCAAATGACGTTGCTGCAAGAACCTCGCGCTTTCGTGACTGCTGTCACCGAGCCGCCTCCACACCAGCCTGACAAAGCCCCGACGGATGAGCAAAAGAAAAATGATCAACAACAGCAGGAAGGGAACGACCCTCCTCATCCGCCCCACTCACCATTTAGCGAGCCGGATATCGCTCCCGAATGAAACCGATCGTTCCGTGCGTAACGGACACGGTCACTTGTCGTCGCCTGGCTCTTCCGTCTTCTGATCCGTCTGGATCGTGGGCGTACTGGCTGCTGCCACGCCCAAAGCACCCACCGCGCTGCCCACGGTGCCACCCACCATGATTCCGACCGGACCGGCGATGGCTGCACCAACTGCCGCCCCCACGGCCACACCAGCCAAGGCACCGCCCCCGACCAAGGACGATGACATTTCACGCATGGAATCATCGGGAGACAACGCTACCTGCGCACCAGGATCAGGGTCTTGAGAGGGCACGCCATGCCCTGGCTGGGCTTGTTCCAGCAGATCGGGGTCCTGCGTCGAATGAAGGGTTTCGGGATGTTTTGGGCTATTCATGCTCTTCTCCTTGAATGAAAAACGCGAAAACAAGAGAAAAACTCCTGCCTGATCCGATTTTCTATTCAGTGATCGTGCATTTTTGCCATCTAAGTTTTTCTTTGTCTGTCAGTGAATGGCTTTCTGAAATTCAAACCGCTTTGAATTTAAAGAATATCTCCCTGTAAATATTTTTTCACTGTACTTTTAAAAAAACCTTGGTGTCGATTTCATTTTTTTCAAACCATCATTTTTTGCTTTGACCGAGCTAGATGTCACCCTTCACGGATTCGCCGAGAAAAGTGAGTCGGCCCATTACTGCTTGCAAGCGCGCTGGATTTTTGCTTTCCGCCCAAGTCGGAAACGGGGTAGCGGCGAATTCAAGCTCCAGTGCAGCCCAGGACTTTGAATCCTTATCGCCCCCCAGCCAATCGCGGACTGGGACTGGCATTGGAAATCCGGCAAAGCAACGCCGTTTCAAGGCTCGTGATCACGGGTCTTGTTCAGTCGGGCAATGCGCCAAGACTGCGTCGCGTCGTGAAACAGCGCATCTGGCCCGTGATGGGGTCTTGAAATGACAGTTCCTTGGCGAGCAACAGCAAGGGCCGAGAGAAATCGCCCTCGGGCATATCCTCCACCACCGGATACAGGCCATCGCCTTTCAGCCCCAGCCCCAGGGCCGCCATGTGCACCCGCAGCTGGTGCCGTTTGCCACTGACAGGCTGGAGCAAATAGCGCCCCCACCGTTGGTTGTGCTCCAGCAACTGCATCTGCGTCCAGCTATTGGGCGTGCCGTCCACTTCTTGCATACGGATGAAATGATTGCTCTCCACCATGCGGCTGGCGTGTTCGCGCGGAAAGGTGATGGCAGGGTTCCACGGTGCAATCGCTTCATACGCTTTGTGCACTGTGCGCTCTCGGAATAAGGCTTGGTAGGCGCCGCGATCTTCACGCCGAATGGCCAGCAGCACCAGTCCAGCCGTATCCCGGTCAATGCGGTGCACGGGCGACAGGTCCGGCAACCCCAGCTGTTTTTTCAAACGCACCAGCAAGGTGTTCTGGAGATACCGTCCGCCAGGGGTGACTGGCAGAAAGTGCGGTTTATCGGCCACCACGATGTGTGCATCCTGAAACAGCACCTGGGCTTCAAACGGAATATGGGGCTCGGTCTCCACTTCGCGGTAGTAATAAATGCGCAAGCCGCACAGCAACGGTGTCTCAGCTTGCACGGGACGCGCCAGTTCATCCACCACTTCGCCCCGCGCCATGCGCTGCAGCCAATCCGCCTGCGAAACAGCCGGCAACCGCTCCACCAGATACGCCAGACACGTACCCCGACCGGTACTGGGCAGCACGACGCAGCTGGGTTTCACACCGTTGCGGATGGGGAGCACTTGTGGATCGTGGGTGTTGTGCATGATGTCTTGATCAGGCTTTGATTAGCCAAATCAGGCTTCAGCGCTTATGCAGCAAGCGTTGACAGCTCTTGTTTTTACAATTTCCTCGATTGCACAATCTGCGCAATCGCCTGGGCCGTGGTCTTTGCACCGCCGCGGTGCGCGCCCGCGAAGTCCAGCGCCGCTTGCCGTGCCCGCGCCAGGCCTTGTGCATCCCGCACCAGGGCAGTGGCAAGTTGCACGCCCTGCTCCATATCCAGTACGCGAAATGCCGCGCCCACTTCACATGCAGCCTGCGATGCCTGCGCGAAGTTAAAGGTATGCGGCCCCAGCACCATGGGGCAGGCACAAGCAGCAGCTTCAATCAGGTTCTGCCCCCCCAAAGGCTCAAAGCTCCCGCCCAACAGGCCGATGTCTGCCGCGGCGTAATACAGCGGCATTTCACCCAGGCTATCACCCAGCCATACATCCACGTCCGTCGGCGGCAGCCCCTGGCCCCATTGGCTGCGGCGTGCCACGCGCAAGCCTGCCTGCTCCAGCAGTGCATGCACCTCGTTGAAACGTTGAGGATGGCGCGGCACGATCAGCCACTGGCACTGGCCTGCCACACCATGAAACTTGCGCCCGGCCCACTGGGCCAGCCATTGTGCTTCTTCGCCTTCACGCGAACTGGCCACGATGACCACGGGCCGTGCGCTGGCAGCACGCCAAGCCTGGCCCTGCTGGAGCAAGTCTGCATCGGGTTGCACATCAAACTTGAGATTGCCCACTACAGCCTGGACGGGCGCATGGAGGCTCCGCAAGCGCTGGGCATCTTCTTCCGTTTGTGCCCACACTGCGTGCAAGGCAGCATATGTCGGCAAGAAAAGGGAAGACCAGCGTTGCGCCCCTGCCTGGGATTTGGCGTTCAAGCGTGCATTGGCCAAAACCAAGGGCACCCCTGCACGCTGGCAGCCCCGGACCAGGTTGGGCCAGACCTCCGTCTCCATCAACACGCCCACCATGGGCTGGAACTGCTTTAAAAAACGGTCCACGGCCCTGCGACTGTCCCAGGGTTGCCACACCTGCACATCGCCTTCGCGCAGCAACTTACGGCCTTCTGCACGGCCCGTGGCAGTGCCATGGGTCAGCAGCAAACGCATGCCAGGCAGGGCTGCACGCAGTTCTTGCACCAGCAAGGCGGCCGCCCGCGTTTCCCCCAGGGACACGGCATGGATCCAGATCCACTGTCCAGCGGCCTCACGGCCTAGATCCGCAGGCGAGTAGTGCCCAAAGCGCTCAGGCATGGCTTCTGCGTAGCCAGGCTCCGCCAGCGCCCGCTTTTGCAGCTTGCGCTTGAGCAAGGGCTGGGCAGCCCACGCCAAAACCGAATACGCTGATGCACTGAAGTTCATGCCGTTCATCTTCGCCAATGCGCAAGCAATCAATGCGCTGCGCTGCCGACTTTGGCGCCAGGCTTGACGCGCTCCAGCAGCGCCAGCATTTGGGCTTCGATGCGCTTCAGCGCTTCGGGTGTATGCCCTTCAAAGCGCAGCACCAGTACCGGCGTGGTGTTGCTGGCGCGAATCAGGCCAAAGCCATCTTCCCAGTCCACACGCAGGCCATCAATGGTGCTGATTTGTGCAGGCGCAGCAAACACGGTGGGCGCCAAGGCCTGCAATTGCGCAGTCAGGGCATGGGGTTCGCCCTCGGCACACGCCACGTTCAGCTCCGGTGTGGAGAAGCTGGTTGGCAGCGCGTTGAGTACCGCGCTGGGATCAGCCTCTTTGCTCAAAATTTCCAGCAAGCGACAGCCCGCGTAGGTGCCATCGTCAAAGCCGTACCAGCGCTCTTTGAAGAAGATGTGGCCACTCATCTCGCCACCCAAAGGAGAATCCACCTCCTTCATGCGTGCCTTGACCAAAGAGTGTCCGGTTTTATACATCTCGGGCACGCCACCCGCCTCACGAATGGCAGGTGCCAGACGCTGGGTGCACTTCACGTCAAACAAAATCGTGCCGCCCGGCACGCGCGAGAGCACATCTTTGGCAAACAGCATCATCTGGCGGTCAGGGTAAATGGTCTGGCCGTCCTTGGTGACAATACCCAGGCGATCGCCATCACCATCGAAAGCCAAGCCCAGTTCGGCATCGGTTTCCTGCAAGGCCTTGACCACATCACGCAGATTTTCGGGCTTGCTGGGGTCAGGATGGTGATTGGGGAAGTTGCCATCCACCTCCGAAAACAGCTCCAGCACTTCGCAGCCCAAGGCACGGAAGATGGCAGGCGCTGTGGCTCCGGCCACTCCATTGCCACAGTCCACCACAATCTTCACGGGGCGCACCAGTTTCACATCAGCCACGATGCGGGCAGTGTAGTCTGCCAGCACATCCGCCTGGCGAATGCTGCCGCCGCCTTGCAATGTCCAGCTTTCAGCTTCCATGGTGTGACGCAGCGCCTGGATTTCAGGCCCGTAAATGGCCCGGCCAGCCAGCACCATCTTGAAGCCGTTGTAATCCTTGGGGTTGTGGCTGCCCGTGACCATGATGCCGCTGCGGCACAAGGTACAGGCGGCAAAGTACAGCATGGGAGTGGTGCACATGCCCACGTCAATCACTTGCACGCCCACATCCACCAGACCAGCCATCAGGGCCTGGCTGAGTGCGGGACCGGACAAACGCCCATCTCTGCCGACTGCCACCACTTTTTCGCCTTCAGCCAAAGCAGCCATGCCAAACGCACGGCCAATACCGCGAGCAACTTCTTCCGTTAGCGTTGATGGAACAACACCTCGAATGTCATAAGCTTTAAAGATAGAAGCAGCAATCTGCACAGTACACATCCCTTAGCGCAACCAGGCGCGCAAAAAACAAGAGGCACGAAAACCGTGCCTTTTCCGCATTTTAGACATCTCTGACAGAGCAAAAAAGCGTGAGGCAGGCACGGCCATACCGTCGCCTGAAAATGTAGGCTTTCTTTGCCCTGCCTCGTTCTTCATCATCTCCATCACGGCCCAAGTTTTCATCCTGTTTTGGAAAATGGTTTTGAAACAAACTAAAACTACGCCATGGTTTACGCTCAGGGAAAATGCGTAAGCTGCCATGCTGCTTCTTTATCGGCCACGCATGTTGTTTGATGTGAACTTGTCTCTGATAACAGTAGAAAGGGCCTACCAGTGCGCAGAATCTTCACTTTTTTATCTGAAATGGAAAAAGCGCCTCCTTGCAAAAATCGTGAAGAGGCATTCGATTTGGTAAAAAAGCTCTGGATTGATGCCAACTTAAGCATGAACGCCACGAAAAGCGAATTGCGCTCTTTTATCGATCTTCAGCTTCACAAGGAACATGGCTGGCAGGACCTGGATCGTGATCCCTGCTACCTGCCCAGCATTCAGCAAACAGATGTCAGGCTGTATCTGCATCTCGACGGCACCATCGTGATCCAGCGCATGGAGCCTGGCGTTCATCCCATTCTCTTGCACAAGCTTGGGGCCAATAGACTCAAGGGCATCACTTTGCAGCCAACAGAACAAAGAACGCCCTGCAAGACGTCATAGCAGCAGAACTAGTGAGAGTGACCCCGTGTTTGCCGGTCACGGTCAAGCCGTGCATCAAAACCCATCGCGCTGGGTAAGGTGTTATCGGGATCAGCAACAGGCAACCAAGCTGTCCAGTAGCTTGCCGCAAACCATGTTACCGTTTGTTATTTTTTGTATACAAAAGACTCGCAGTTTTGTAGTTTTGTGGCTAGGTAGT
>JAEYRT010000002.1 GCA_023435325.1 Pseudomonadota bacterium
CCCACAAACAGGCCGTAGAACACGGCGACGACGGCGGCCTCAGTCGGGGTGAACCAGCCCGCGCGCATGCCGCCCAGAATCAGGACGGGAGCGGACAGGCCCCAGATGGCTTCCTTGAAACTCTTCCACAGCGGAGGGCGGGGCAGGGACGATTCCAGATGTCCCATGTTGTGGCGTCGAGCCATCCACACCGCAGGGATGATCAGCGCCAGGCCAGCCAATACGCCCGGAATCATGCCTGCAGCAAACAGGGCAGGCACAGAGGCGCCGGGTACCAGCACAGAGTAAATGATGAAGGCCACGGAAGGCGGAATCAGAATGTCGGTGGCGGCGGCTGCACCGACCACGCTGGCGCTGAAAGAGCCGGGATAGCCGGCACGGTACATGGCCGCAATCATCACACCGCCCACAGCTGCCGCATTGGCAGGGCCAGAGCCGGAGATGCCGCCCAGAAACATGGCCACCACAATGGCGACCAGGGGCAGCATGCCCGCGCCACGGCCGACGATGGCAATGGCAAAGTTCACCAGTCGGGCAGCCACGCCGGAGCGGTCAAAAATCGACCCCACCAACACAAACATGGGAATGGCCAGCAGCGGGTATTTGCCCAGACCGGCATAGAAGTTCTGCGGCACGGCCAACAGGCCGAACCACTGCACATCCATGTTGGCCAATGCAATACAGGCAGCGCCCGCCAAGCCCAGAGCAGCCCCAATGGGGACGCCCAGGAACATCAACACCAGGAACGCGACAAAGAGCAAAGCGGCAATCATGCGTGCTCCTCGTCGATCGTCACTTCCTCGGTGTAGCTGGCTTTGCGCTGGCGCATAAACAGGCCAACGGCGCGGGCCGTGATGGCCAGTGAACAAATGGGCAGCCAGATCGAATACCACCACTGCGGCACGCCAATGCCGGGAGAGGTTTCTTCATAGCGCCATTCGTCCCACACCAAGCGTGCGCTGAGCACTGCCAGCAAGGCAAACAACAACGCCACGGAGGCGGAGCCCAGAAGCGCCAGCGCCTTCTTGCGTGCCGCAGAACCGCGGCTGGTGAGAAATTCGATGCGAATATGCTGATCGCGCGCCACCGCGGCGCTGCCAGCCACCATGGCCAGCAAGATCATCAAGAAGATGGAGATTTCTTCCGTCCACGCAAACGAAGCGTCGGTGAAGTAGCGGACGAGCACGTTGGCAAAGGTAATCAGGGCCAGCAGGGCCATGATGATGACGGTGAGCCAGTCTTCAATGCGCAGGGAACGGGGCTCATCAGAGCCTTCGGCCTTGGAGGCCGGGCTGGGTGTGGGGTCAGACATGTCGCGGAATCGGAAACAAAAGCCAAGCAAATGAACGAACGCGCGGGCACGTGGATGCCAGCAGCCTGGGGGTCTCCCAGCGTTCGATATCGATTCCGGACAAGATCGTGTTGTGCACGCTAGCCGGATGGAGAGCACTAGCACGGATGGGCGCCAACGCTCACTCGACATTATTGAGGCATTCACCGGCGTTGACTATGCGTAACAGCCCGCGGCGTCAGATTGCGGCAAGGCGATAATCTGGGCCATGGAAACAAAATGGCTTGAAGACTTTGTCAGTCTGGCTGAAACGCGCAGCTTCAGCCGCTCCGCCCAACTGCGCCATGTGACACAGCCCGCTTTCTCGCGCCGTATTCAGGCCCTGGAAGCCTGGGCCGGTACCGATTTGGTGGACCGCAGCTCCTACCCCACGCGCTTGACGGCAGCGGGGAAGACCATGTACGACCAGGCACTGGAAATGCTGCAGTCCTTGCAAAGCACGCGCTCCATGCTGCGCGCCCATTCCAGCAGCGACAAGGGCATGGTCGGTTTTGCCGTGCCGCACACGTTGGCGTTCACGTTTTTCCCTTCGTGGGTGTCGCAGGTGCAGGAGCAATTTGGCTCATTCAAAAGCCGTTTGATTGCGCTGAATGTGCACGACGCAGTCATGCGCTTGGTGGAGGGCGGCAGCGACTTCTTGATCGCCTATCACCACAGTTCCCAGCCTTTCCAGCTGGACACTGCACGCTACGAAATGGTGCGCTTGGGTGAAGAACTCCTGGCTCCCTACGTCAAGCCTGATGCCAACGGCCAGCCTCTGTTCATGCTGCCGGGCAGCAGTAACGAGCCGCTGCCCTTTCTGGCCTACGGCCCGGGAGCCTACTTGGGCCGCTTGACAGAGTTGTTGCTCAAAGAGGCAGACATGCCGGTGCACCTGGAGCGCGTTTACGAAACCGATATGGCCGAAGGCCTCAAAGCGATGGCCATTGAAGGCCACGGCGTGGCCTTTTTGCCGTACAGCGCGGTGCGTAACGAATTGGCCGCCGGCCGGCTGGTCAGTGCCGTGCCCGAGGGTTCCAGCAAGTTCCAGTTGCCCATGGATGTGCTGGCCTACCGTGAAAAACCAACAGGCAAAGACAACCAGAAATCGGTGGGTCAGGCGCTGTGGAGTTTCCTGCAGCAGCAGGCAGCCGAACAGGAAATGACCAAGTCCGCATAGCTGGCACGTTGTTTGCGTTCGAGCGCACGCATCGAATGGCTCTCTTGCAAAGCGACTTACTGGAGCACCAGGAAGTCGCGTTTTTTGTGCTGTTTTCAATGACTTCGTAAAAAAATCAGGGTGTGTTCAGGGTTTCCCCGGGGGAATCTTGTGTTTCATCTGGGTATGGACCTTTTACGATGCAAGACATTCCGCTTGACGATGTGAGAGGCGCGGGATTCATTTGTCACATGTATGACAATTTGTACTAGGTTATGTTCAACATGCATGACCCTATGCGGTTTTCGTGTGGGGCTGCTGGTTCACCAAGTTTGATCTGAGGAGTACTGTATGAAGAAACATTTGCTGGCCATGGCTGTGATGGTGGTGGCAACAGGAAGCGCAATGGCGCAAGCCAATGACACATTGGCCAAGATCAAATCGTCTGGCAGCATCACCTTGGGGGTGCGCGAATCCTCGGGCGCACTGGCTTACACCCTGGGTGATGGCAAATACGTGGGCTTTCACACCGAGATGGCAGAGAACATCGTGGCCGACCTGGAAAAGCAGGTGGGCACCAAGGTGGAGAAAAAGTACCAGCCCGTGACTTCGCAGAACCGCATCCCGCTGGTGGTCAACGGTACGGTGGATCTGGAGTGCGGCTCCACCACCAATGACCTGAACCGCCAAAAGGATGTGGATTTCGCCAACACCACTTACATCGAGCAAGTCCGCATCGCCGTGCGCGCCGACTCCGGCATCAACGATGTCAAGGACCTGAATGGCAAGACCGTGGCAACGACCACAGGCACCACTTCGGTGCAGCTGCTGCGCCAGAACAAGCGTGCCGAAGGCATCGAGTTCAAGAACATCATGGGCAAGGACCACGCAGACAGCTTCCTGCTGCTGGAAACCGGCCGCGCTGACGCGTTTGTTATGGATGGCTCTATCCTGGCAGGCAATATCTCCAAGTCCAAGAACTCCAAGGACTTCAAGATCGTGGGCGAACCCCTTTCCACCGAGCCCATCGCTTGCATGGTGCGCAAGAACGACCCTGCCTTCCTGAAGGCAGTGAACGACTCCATCGCACGCCAAGCCAAGGACGGTACGTTGGAAAAGCTGTGGGATAAGTGGTTCGTGCAGCCCATTCCTCCCGCCAACGTAGCGGTGGGTCTGCCTTTGTCGGAAGCCACCAAGAATGTTTGGAGCAACCCCAACAATAAGCCCAAGGAAGAGTACAACAAGTAATTGTTGCGTCTTCCCAAACGCCCCAACCGTGTGCACACGGGGAGGGGCGTTTTTGTTGGCGTGCCGCAGGATGCCCGGGCAAGTAGGCGGCACCGAGGTTTAGAGAAAAGGAAATCCTATGAACTGGGATTGGCAAATGTTCTGCGAGGACACGCTGGACCGCGAAGTGCGCGAAGGCTGTTTTGGCAAGGACGGCGACATCACCTATTTGGACTGGATGTTGTCGGCATGGGGATGGACGATTTCGGTATCCCTGTTGGCGCTGGTATTGGCGTTGGTGGTCGGTGTGGTCATCGGTACCTTGCGTACCCTGGAAAACCGTCCCTGGACGGTGCGTTTTGGCAATGCGTGGGTGGAGTTCTTCCGCAACATCCCCCTGCTCGTACAAATTTTTATCTGGTACCACGTGGTGCCAGCCATCTTCCCCGCAATGAAGTCGGTTTCCGGCTTTGTGCTGGTGGTGTTGGCGCTGGGTTTTTTCACCTCGGCGCGTATTGCAGAACAGGTGCGTTCGGGCATTCAGGCGCTGCCACGTGGCCAGCGTTATGCCGGCATGGCCATGGGTTTCACGACCTGGCAGACCTATCGCTATGTGCTGCTGCCCAATGCGTTTCGCATCATCATTCCGCCGCTGACCAGCGAAACCATGAACATCTTCAAGAACTCGTCGGTGGCGTTTGCCGTATCGGTGACCGAACTGACCATGTTTGCCATGCAGGCCCAGGAAGAAACCGGCCGCGGCATCGAGGTGTATTTGGCAGTGACGGGGCTGTATATCGTTTCGGCGTTCACCATCAACCGCATCATGGCCTTCATTGAAAAACGTACGCGTGTGCCAGGCTTGGTGGCGCCCAGTGCTGCGGGAGGTCACTAAGCCATGAACTTCTCTCTGGATTGGTCTTTTTATAACTGGGAACTGATCTCCCAGTTCGTGCTCAAGGGCCTGGGCTTCAGCGTGATGCTGACCATCATTGCCACGCTCGGTGGCATCTTCTTCGGCACGCTGCTGGCGCTGATGCGCCTGTCGGGCAAGAAATGGCTGGATGTGCCAGCGACGATTTACGTCAACGGCATGCGCTCCATCCCACTGGTGATGGTGATTCTGTGGTTCTTCCTGCTGGTGCCTTTGCTCATTGGCAAGCCCATCGGTGCCGAGATGTCGGCCATCATCACCTTCATCGCCTTTGAGGCAGCGTACTTCTCCGAAATCATGCGGGCTGGCATCCAGTCCATTCCACGGGGCCAGGTGTTTGCCGGTCAGGCGCTGGGCATGACGTACGGCCAGAACATGCGCCTGATCGTGCTGCCGCAGGCATTTCGCAATATGTTGCCGGTGCTGCTGACGCAAACCATCATCCTGTTCCAGGACACTTCGCTGGTCTACGCCATCGGTGCCTACGACATGCTCAAGGGCTTTGAAGTGGCCGGCAAGAACTTTGGCCGCCCGATGGAAGCGTATCTGGCCGCTGCCGTTATTTACTTTGTGATCTGCTTTGGCCTGTCGTATCTGGTCAAGCGCCTGCACAAGAAGATCGCCATCATCCGCTGATGCGCGGTCGCAAAGATTGAGGATTTATTCATGATCGAACTCAAGAACGTCTCCAAGTGGTACGGCAGCTTTCAGGTGCTCAACGACTGCTCCACCAGCATCAGCAAGGGTGAGGTGGTGGTGGTGTGCGGCCCTTCGGGCTCGGGCAAGTCCACGCTGATCAAGACCATCAATGCGCTGGAGCCCATCCAGAAAGGCGAGATCTGGGTGAACGGCACGGCCGTGCACGACCCCAAGACCAACCTGCCCCAATTGCGCAGCAAGGTGGGCATGGTGTTTCAGCACTTCGAGCTGTTCCCCCATCTCACGGTGACCGAGAACCTGACCATCGCCCAGATCAAGGTGCTGGGCCGCAATGTCGACGACGCCAAGGTGCGTGGCCTGAAGATGCTGGACCGCGTGGGCCTGACGGCGCACAAGGACAAGTTCCCCGGCCAGCTCTCGGGCGGCCAGCAACAGCGCGTGGCGATTGCGCGCGCGCTGTCCATGGACCCGAATGTGATGCTGTTTGACGAGCCTACGTCTGCGCTGGACCCCGAAATGGTGGGCGAGGTGCTGGATGTGATGGTGGGCCTGGCCCACGAAGGTATGACCATGATGTGCGTGACGCACGAAATGGGTTTTGCCAAGAAGGTGGCCAGTCGCGTGATCTTCATGGATGTCGGAGGCAAGATCCTGGAAGACTGCAGCAAGGAAGATTTCTTTGGCAACCCTGATGCACGCCAGCCGCGTACCAAGGATTTCCTGAGCAAAATCCTGCAGCACTGAGGCTGCTGTGCAAGCCACAAAAAAGC
>JAEYRT010000087.1 GCA_023435325.1 Pseudomonadota bacterium
CGCATCTGTCAGCGATTGCACGGCCACCCTGCCTTGCAGCACCGAGGAAGTGACACTGCCATCGGCGGCCAGCTGCACATCGAACACCGGGCCGCGCACGCTGGTGGCGGCCACGGGCGTGAGCACATCCAGACGCCGCTGGGGATTGGGTCTGCCCGGCACCTGCACCTCGACGGCGCCTTGCTGCACCTCCAGCACCGACTGCAGGCTGCCGGCACGGCCACGGCGACGCAGCTGGTTCAGTTGAACCTGCGAGTTGGCTTGCACGCGCACCAGGCTGCCGTCGGCCAGACGCACGCTGACAAAGGCATCCGGATCGAGCTGGATGCGGTCGCCTTCATGCAGCGGCGCACCTGGCGTCAGCGGTGCTGCTGCACCACTGCGACTGACATGGGCGCTGCCCTGCACATAGTCCACCGAGGCGGTGGCCGCACGCATCAGGCGCAGCGGAATTTCCAGAACCGCCCCGGGCGCAGACGGTAGGGGCTGTCCACCTGGTTGTGGCTTTGCAGCGCAGGCCATAGTGCGGGATCGCCGAGGTAGCGGCGCGCCAATTGCTCCAGCGTGTCGCCCTCGATGATCCGGTGCGAGATGCTGGTGGATTGCAGCGGGTGGGTCTGGGCGCAGACGCTGCCAGGGGCAATGAGCCAGACCGCGGCCGCCAGCAGACAGGCAGTGTGGTGGGCAGGAGGGGGGTGCACGCGGTGGCCAAGATCGGCAATGGAACGCATGGTGAAACTCGTGCTTTGCGGTTTACTGTTCGTGCATGTCCAGGCGATAACCCAGGCCGTAGACCGCCGCAATGGAATAGTCATTGCCGGGCCGCAGCTGCAGCACCTGGCGCAGGCGCGAGACATGGGTGTCCAGGGTGCGGGAGAGCACTTCCGCGTTCTGCCCCCATACGGTCTCACGCAGATAGTCCCGGGAAAGCAGTCGGCCAGCGTTCTGGAACAGCAATATGGCCAGGGCAAATTCGCGGTAGGTCAGCACCACGTCCTTGTTGCCAAAGCGCACGTTCAGGGCCGAGCGCGTAAAGGTGTACGGCCCAAAGCTTTGTACATCGTCCGTGCACTGCGGGTAAGCGCGGCGCATCAGGGCGTTGATGCGGGCCTTGAGCTCTGCCACGCGCAGCGGTTTGGCCATGAAGTCATCGGCCCCGCATTGCAGGCCCTGGACAATGTCGCTTTCTTCACTGCGGTGCGTGATGAACAGGATGGGAAGCGTGGGTTCCAGATGCTCGCGGGCCCAGCGGATGATGTCGGGGCCGCTGGTGTCCGGCAGCTCCCAGTCAACGATCAGCATGTCGAAAGTGTCACGGCGCAATTCCTGCAGGCAGGCCTGACCTGTTTCAAACAGACGGCAGGTGTGGCCCATGTCCTTGGCGACATGCTCCACCATTTCCAGCTGCAGTCGGTCATCATCCAAAACAGCAATGCGCATGTGAAAGCTCTCCTCCCGGTTTCCGATCTTTTATCTTAGGCCTTGGCAGCTGCTTGCAGCAAATCCAGGGCGTGCGCGACGTCGTCCTGGCTCACGCCTTCGGCCAGTGCCAGCACGGCAGCCAGGCCCGGCAAGGCGGCAGCGCCTTGCTGCTGCAGCTGGGCAATGCTCTGACCGGCCTGCTTGGGCTGTTCAAAACCAGTGCTTTGCAGCAGCTGGCGGCCGTCGGCAGCCATGAACTTGAAGTAGAACTTGCCATCGCTTTCGCGGTATTGCTTGAAACTGGGCAGGGCAGCTTTGGCCACCTTGGCTTTCTTGCTGCCACTGTCCTGGGTGGCCAGACTGCGCAGCCCCACGGCAGCGCGCAGCTGCGTGATGAAGGGACGGCTCAAGGCACGGGCACGCTCGGCACCGATGTGCAGCGCTGCTTCCACCTTCTCGGGATGGGCCATGAGATCTTCGTAAATGGCGCGCTTGGGCGCCAGTTCAGCGTCGATGCGCTCGAACAGCTGCTGCTTGGCATCGCCCCAACCGATACCGTCGGCAAAGGCCTGGCGCATGGCCTCGGTCTCTTCGGGTGTGGCAAAGGCCTGGTACAGCTGGAACAGGGCCGAGCCTTCGGTGTCCTTGGGCTCGCCGGGGGCACGCGAATCGGTCACGATGCCATTGATGAGCTTCTTGAGCTCATTGCGTGGCGCGAACAGGGGGATGGTGTTGTCGTAGCTCTTGCTCATCTTGCGACCGTCAAGACCGGGCAAGGTGGCCACGTTGTCTTCGATCGCGGCTTCGGGCAGCACAAAGTGCTCGCCATACAGGTGATTGAAGCTGGAGGCGATGTCGCGCGCCATTTCAATGTGCTGGATCTGGTCGCGCCCCACAGGCACTTTGTGCGCGTTGAACATCAGAATGTCTGCCGCCATCAGCACGGGGTACATGAACAGGCCCGCAGTCACGCCATCGTCCAGGTCCTTGCCTGCTTCGGCGTTCTTGTCTTGCGAGGCTTTATAGGCATGGGCGCGATTGAGGACGCCTTTGCCGGTGACGCAGGTCAGGAACCAGTTCAACTCCGGAATTTCTGGCACATCAGACTGGCGGTAGAACACCACTTTTTCGGGGTCCAGGCCGCAGGCCAGCCAGCTGGCGGCAATTTCCAGCGTGGAACGGTGCACACGTGCAGGGTCCTGGCACTTGATCAGTGCGTGGTAGTCGGCCAGAAAGTAAAAGCTCTCCATGCCGGGGGTGAGGCTGGCCGCCACGGCAGGGCGGATGGCGCCTGCGTAATTGCCCAAATGCGGAGTGCCCGAAGGCGTGATACCAGTCAGAAAGCGGGTGGTGCTCATAGCTCAAACCAAGTTCTTAAAAAAGCGGCTGCACCGCAGCGGGCAGCCTTCCAATGCGCAGCCATCCTCAGCGCAAGCCGAACAGCAGCGGCTGAATGAGGAAGTCAATGATGCTGTAGCCGATGTCCATCAACGGGCGCAGCCACACTGTGCCCACGATGCCCATCAGCACCAGGGCCAGCACGATGAAAAAACCGAAAGGCTCGATGCGCGAAAACGTGATGGCAGCCTTGGTGGGCAGTAGGCCCGCCACGATGCGGCCGCCGTCCAGCGGAGGCAGTGGGAACAGGTTGAAGGCCCACATCACCAGATTGACCAGCACGCCAGCGCGCGACATTTCGAGAAAGAAGCGCTCGTCAACGCCTGCCACCAGCAGCAGCACCAGCGCAATGGCCCAGGCAATGGCCTGGATGAAGTTGGAGGCCGGACCCGCCAGCGCGACCCAGATCATGTCGCGCTTGGGGCGGCGCAGGTTGCCAAAGTTCACGGGCACGGGTTTGGCATAGCCAAACAAAAAAGCCCCCGATGTAGAAAAATACAGCAGCAACGGCATCAAGATGGTGCCGATGGGGTCAATGTGCTTGATGGGATTGAGGGTGACGCGCCCCAGCATGGACGCCGTGTGGTCCCCCAGCGCGCGTGCGACATAGCCATGGGCAGCTTCATGCACCGTGATGGCAAACAGCACAGGCAGGGCGTAAATCAGGACGGTTTGTATAAGTTCATTCACCCGGCGATTGTCGCAAACATCCCCGGGCCTGTCTCAAAAGAACTACAGCCCCAGCGCCGCCAGGCTGCCTGCACCCTCGCGCAGCACCAGGGCTTCCTTGCCGGAAGCCAAAGGGGTGAGGTCCAGAACCGTCGTCGGCTCCAGAGGGCATGCACCGGCATCGACCACGGCATCCACTTCGTGCTGAAAACGCTCACGAATGGCCTCGGGATCATTCATGGGTTCCTCTTCGCCCGGCGCGATCAAGGTCGTTGCCAGCAACGGCGCACCGTGCAACTCCAGCAGCATCTGCGTGCCTTTGCGTGCAGGTACGCGCAGGCCGATGGTCTTGCGCGAAGGGTGGCTGACCCGGCGCGGCACTTCCTTGGTGGCATCCAGAATGAAGGTGTAGGGCCCGGGCGTGCCAAGTTTCATCAGACGGTATTGCTGGTTGTCCACCAGGGCGTAATTGGCCAGTTCCGACAGGTCACGGCACAGCAGCGTCAGGTGGTGCTTGTCATTGACCTGGCGAATGCGGCGCAGGCGATCCACCGCATTCTTGTCGTCAAGCTGGCACACCAGGGCGTAGCTGGAATCCGTGGGTATCGCCAGCACGCCGCCTTTTTGCAGCAGCGCCACCGCCTGCTTGAGCAAGCGGGGCTGCGGATTGTCGGGGTGAATCTCGAAATACTGGGCCATGGGTGTCCTTTGCGTTGTTCTTGCTTGGCATTGTGCGCACGCTGCGGGCGTGCGGCGCTTCAGGTGCTGGCTGCAGAGGCTTTGTGGATGCGCTGCGACAGCAGTTCCCACACCCCGGTCATGTCCGCCGGGTCTGCAGACAGCTGCCCCAGATCGGTCTTGGATTCTTCCGGGCTGTGGAAATCGCTGCCGCGCGATGCTGCAAAGCCGAACTCTCTGGCCAGTTCCGCATAGTGTGGGTACTCGTGGGCGGAATGGCTGCCAGTGACGACTTCCACTGCTTGTCCGCCATAGGACTTAAAGCTGCTGAAAAAGGCGTATTCCTCCAGCGGCGAGAAGTTGTAGCGTGCGGGGTGGGCAATCACGGCCACGCCACCGGCCTCGTTGATCCAGCGCACGGCCTCTTCCAGACTGGCCCAGCGCTGTGGGACATAGCCCGGCTTGCCTTCCACCAGATAGTTTTTGAACACCTCGTAAGTGTCCTTGCAGGCGCCGATTTCCACCAGATAGCGGGCAAAGTGGGTGCGTGAGATGAGCGCTGGATTGCCCACGTACTGAAGGGCACCCTCATAGGCGTTGGGGATGCCAGCTGCCGCCAGCTGTTGCCCCATTTCCTTCGCACGCGGACCGCGGTTGTGGCGCACGCCGTGCAGGCCCTGCCGCAGCGCCTCGTTGTCTGCATCAAAGCCCAGGCCGACGATGTGTACGGTCGTGTTGGCAAAGCTCACCGAAATTTCCACACCCGTCAGAAAGTCCAGCCCCTGTGCATGGGCTGCGTC
>JAEYRT010000103.1 GCA_023435325.1 Pseudomonadota bacterium
GCCCAGACCTGCGCCCACCATGCCATTGAGCTTGGACTTCACTGTCAGGTTGTCCGGCCCCAGCTCGACACGCGCCACATCCTTGATGGTGACCACCGAACCGTCGGGAGAGGCTTTGAGCACCACGCTTTCAAACTGCTCGACCGTCTGCAACTTGGTACGCGCCGTGATGGTGGCGTTGAGTTGCTGACCTTCGACAGCAGGCAGCGCCCCCAGCTGGCCCGCAGAAACCTGGGCATTCTGGGCATTCAGGGCCGAGATGAGGTCCGACGGCATGAGCGCATACTTTTGCATCAGCGCCGGATCCATCCAGATGCGCATGGCGTAGCTGGTGCCAAAGACATTCACGTCGCCCACACCATCGAGACGGCCAATGATGTCCACGATGTTGGAGTTCAGGTAGTCCCCGATGTCCACCTGCGTCATGGAAGGATCGGTGGAATAGAAGCTATAGGTCACCAGGAAGTCCTGCCCCCCCTTGTTCACGAACACGCCGCGGCTCTTGACCGCATCGGGTAGGCGGTTCATGGCCGACTGCAGCTTGTTTTGCACCTGCACCTGGGCCACGTCGATGTCCGTGCCTGGAGCAAACGTCAGCGTCGTGCGCGAGCGGCCAGAAGCATCGGACGTGGAACTCATGTAGAGCATGTTGTCGATGCCCTTGAGCTGCTGCTCGATGATCTGTGTGACCGAGTTCTCCACGGTCTCGGCCGAGGCGCCGGTGTACTGCGCGCCAATCGTGACGCGCGGCGGTGCGATGTCTGGGTATTGCTCCAGCGGCAGGGTGAAGATGGACAAGCCACCCGCCAGCATGATGACGATGGAAATCACCCATGCAAAGATGGGGCGATTGATAAAAAACTGCGCCATGGACTCGGCCTCTCGCTTACTTGGGCTGCGTCGCAGCACGCAAGGCCGCTGCAGCGGCTTGCGGGTCTATGGTCTTGGGTCCGCGCTTGGTATCCAGGTCCACTTCCACGGGCTGGACCTGATCACCGGGCTTGATGCGCTGAAAGCCATCGACCACCACGCGCTCCCCTGCCTCCAGGCCCTTGTCCAGCAGCCAGAAAGTGCCAATGGCACGTCCCAGCTCCAGCGCACGACGCTCGACCTTGTCCTGTGCATTGACCACCAGCACATGGGGTCGGCCTGTCAGGTCGCGCGTCACGGATTGCTGTGGAATCAAGATGGCTTCCGGTGCCAGTCCCGTGGGCAGCTGCGCCTGAACGAACATGCCGGGCATGAGCACACCGTCGGGGTTGGGCACCACCGCACGCAGCGTGACCGTGCCCATGGTTGCATTCACAATCAAACCAGAGAATGCCAGCTTGCCTTCATGGGCGTAGGTGCTGCCATCTTCCAGCTGGATGCGCACCGGTACCTGATCGCCTTCCACTTTCTGGTAGCGGCCTGCGCTCCAGTCATTGCGCAGCTGCAGCAGCTCGGCCGTGGACTGGGTGAAATCCACATACATGGGGTCCATCTGCACGATTTCCGTCAGCGGCGTGGTCTGGTTTGCTGTCACCAAAGCACCTGGCGTGACATTGGAAATACTGATGCGCCCCGAAATGGGCGCTTCAATTCGGCTGTAGCGCAAATTGATGCTCGCGTTATCCAGTGCAGCACGGGCCACTGCGACATCGGCCCTGGCCTGTTTGGCTGCGGCTTCGCTTTCTTCAAATGCCTGCTGGCTGATGGCCGTGATCTTGACCAACTGTGCATTGCGCCGCGCGGTGGCTTCCAGGGTTTTCTGGCTGGCTTCCGCCCGGGCCAGTGCGGCCTGAGCACTGGTGTGTGCAGCGCGCAGGCTGGCTGCATCCAGCTGGTACAGGGGCTGGCCTTGCTTGACCAGGGCTCCTTCCGTGAACAACCGCTTTTGCACGATGCCACTGACCTGCGGACGCACCTCGGCGCTCAAAAAGGCACTGGTACGACCGGGTAATGTGGTGTCCAGCTGCTGGCTTTGCTTTTGCAATACAACAACACCCACTTCCGGTGCGGGTGCCTGGGCAGCAGGTGCTGCAGCTTCTTGCGTACACCCTGCCATCAAGGTAGCTGCCAGCATCCATGCCACCACTCCTCCTGCCCTGAAACGCTGCTGAGAAAGAAAACCACGCTGACGCGGCACGCGTCCAGGTGCTGGAGAAGTCACAGATGCTGAGATCATCGGAAAAACTTGTTGTTTGATAGCAGAAAACGGCACATTCTCGCGCCCTAATGTTGAGCTTCTGTAAAGCACGTCATGCCGTATGGCAATGCAGAGCATCGCAAGAGCGTGCCTCGTAGCGCGCACTGACCCAGTTTAGGGCCCAACCTCCCAGCAGAATCGGTCCACTGCCTGGAAGTTCCACTTTTTGTTGCAAATTGCACGCCACCCACAAAAAAGCCCCGCATGGGCGGGGCTTGGGCAATCAAAGAATAGCAAGAGCTGGTGAGACAAGCATGGCAGCCACATCGCCCTGGCAAGGCCGGCCCTATGCGGCGCACAGTGCTAGGCTGCACGCAGGGCCTGGCGCAATTGCTCTCCGACTTCCGGACGACCGGCAAAGGCATCCGTGGGATTGCGCAACTCCAGAATATCTTCCATGCGCATCTGAACATTCGACAGCGCGTGAGGATGACTGAAGATGTAGAACTGGTTATCGGCCATGGCCGCAAACACCTTACTGGCAATGTCCTGGGCCGACACCTTGCCCGAATTCACGGCCTTTTGTGTCATGGCGCGGGCAATCTTCTGGCTTGTGGTCAGATTGGCTGGATCCACCACATATGGCCGGTTGCGTTCGCTGTTGGCAATCCCTGTGGGTACAAAGTAAGGGCACAACACACTGCAGTGCACCTGGTCCGTCACCAGCCGCAGGTCCTGGTAGAGCGTCTCCGTCAGGCTCACCACTGCATGCTTGCTCACGTTGTAGACCCCCATATTGGGCGGCGCCAGCAGGCCTGCCATGCTGGCCGTGTTGACGATATGGCCCTGCCAGGTAGGGTCCTGTCGGGCGGCCTCCAGCATCATGGGGGTAAACAGACGCACGCCATGAATCACGCCCCACACATTGACATTCATGACCCATTCCCAATCACGCACCGACTGCTCCCACAGGAGGCCTCCGGAGCCTCCCACCCCGGCATTGTTAAAAACAAAATGCGGAGCCCCCAGCATGGACTGCACGTTGGCTGCAAGTTTTTCCATGGCCTCGGCATTGCCCACATCCAGGCGGCAGGCCATGACATCTGCAGCGCCCAGTTGGCGGGCTTCGTCGGCTGCACGTGCCAGTGCATCATCTTGCACATCAACCAGCGCCACCTTCATACCGGCCTTGGCGGCAATGCGCATGCATTCCAGTCCAAAGCCCGAACCTGCTCCGGTGAGCACCGCCGTCTTGCCTGCTAGTCCATTCAACATGGTGTGTCCTTCTTGTTCGCAATCATTGAGAAATGCAACATGCAAAAACATGCCAAAGACAGCATTCAGCTGTCATTGCAGATGGTTGGGTGCCGCTGTCACAACCCAGCCAATCACAGAGTGGCGTACGAGGCGAGGCGTGCGGCCATAGGCAGTACAAAGAAGTACGGCATGGCGACGCCACAATGTATCAGGGGTTGTGTCTGCGGACTCTTGGCTTAGAGCAGCTTGACCAGCTGCTTGCCAAAGTTGCGGCCCTTGAGCAGGCCGAGGAAAGCTTCAGGCGCTTGCTCCAACCCTTGCGCAATGCTCTCGCGTGGGCGCAGCTTGCCCTGAGCCACCAGCGTGCCCAGCTCATGAAGGGCTTCGGGCCAGATGTCCATGTGCTCGCTGACGATGAAGCCCTCCACTTTCATGCGGTTGATCAAGATCAGCGCGGGATTTTGCAGTGGCAGCGGCGCACCGTCATAGCCTGCGATCATGCCGCAGACGGCCACGCGTGCAAAAGCATTGGAACGCAGCAACACGGCATCAAAGATATAGCCGCCCACGTTCTCGAAATAGCCATCAATGCCATCAGGGCAGGCTTGCTTGAGCGCCTGAGACATGGCCTTGAGATCGTTGTGCACGCGATAGTCGATGCAGGCGTCAAAACCCAGCTCGTTGACAGCGTACGCGCACTTCTCCGGGCCACCGGCAATGCCCACCACGCGGCAGCCTCGGGCTTTGGCCAGGGCTGCAAAAGCACTGCCCACAGCGCCGGTCGCCGCGCTGACCACGACTGTCTCACCCGCCTTGGGGTTGATGATCTTCACCAAGCCATACCAGGCCGTCACGCCGGGCATCCCCACTGCCCCCAGGTAATAGGACAGCGGTACATGGGTGGTATCGACCTTGCGCAGCATGCCAGGCGCATCGCCATCGACCACGCTGTACAGCTGCCAGCCACCCATGCCAACCACCTGATCACCGGCCTGGAACTTGGGATGGCGACTTTCCACCACCTCGCCCACTGTACCGCCCAGCATGGGCTGCCCCAGTGGCTGCGGGTCGGCATAGCTTTTGTTTTCGCTCATGCGTCCGCGCATATAGGGATCCAGGCTCAAATAGTGGTGGCGTACCAGTACCTGCCCCTCTTGCAGAGCAGGAGTGTCCACTTCGACCAGCTTGAAATTGCTGGACGAGGCTTCCCCCAGCGGGCGGTTGTCCAGCAGAACTTGTTGGTTGCGCGGCATAGCATCTCCTTTATTTATAGCTTCTAAGGCTTGCTATATAAGCTCCAGAAGCCGTTTAGCCTACTAATCCACCACCAGCCCCCGCTGGTCGTGGCTTCAATCCGTGGCGATCACGGTTTCGCCACCTTTTTTCTGCCCCGGTTTGGCAGTGCGTGGCATGTACTTGAAAGTACCAGTGGCATGGGTGCACAGGCGTCCTTCACTGTCATAGACCTTGCCTTCGCAATAAGCCATGGTCTTGGTACGGTGCAGCACCTGCCCCTTGGCCACCAGCGGACCGCGTGCCGCCTGCATGAAACTGGTCTTCATCTCGATGGTGACGCAGCCAAAATCGTCACTCATCAAGCTGCGAGCAGCCACGGCCATGGTCACATCCAGCAGCGTCATGCTGGCACCGCCATGCGTGACATCGAAAGTGTTCAGGTGTTCGGCTTTGGCGGTGTAGTGCAGCTCGGACTCACCGTTTTCCATTTTGTGCAGCGTAAAGCCCAGGTGATTCACGAACGGGATGGGATGGGCGCCAAAACTCAGCATAGAAGGTCTCCAAAGATGGGGCATATTGATCTGCAGCAAGCATAGCGGCGCTGCGCAGTCCCAGCCTTCAGAAAGCTGTCGCATTGGAGTAATGGTGACAATCTCATGCGCGCGGGCGAATGTGCTGTCTGCACGTCAACCCAGCACTGCGCTCACACCACCATCCACTGCCATCCATTGGCCCGTGATGTGCTTGCCTGCATCGCTGGCCAACAGCACGGTCAGCCCCTTCAGTCCTTCATCATCCCCGAGGCGACGCAGCGGAGCACGCCCGGCCATGTTCGCCTCGCCCATGGTGTCGATCAGCACTTCCGCCATCTTGGTACGGAAAAAACCGGGACAAATGGCGTTCACATTGATGTTGTGCGGCCCCCACTCCGCCGCCAGCGCGCGCGTGAAGTTCAGCACTGCGCCCTTGGACGTGTTGTAGGCAATGGTTTTCATCTCGATGGGATTGCCACCCAGACCGGCTATCGATGCCAGATTGATGATGCGCCCGCCCCGCTCAAGCATGCCGGCTTTGGCCACGGCCTGACTGAGCAGGAAATAGCCGCGCACATTGAGGTTCATTACCTTGTCCCATGCTGCCGTGGGATGGTCTTCGGCCGCCGCCCCCCAGCTCGCGCCAGCGTTATTGACCAAGATGTCAATGGCGCCGACCTTGTCCATGGCTTCCCGTACCAGGCGATGGATGTCTTCTTCCTTGGCGCAGTCCGCAGCCACCCACTGCGCATCAATGCCCTGCGCTTGCAGCTGTGCAGCCGCCTGCTCCAGATCGGCTGCCTTGCGTGATGTCAGCACCACACGTGCCCCTGCCTCACCCAGTGCCTGTGCCATTTGCAGGCCCAGCCCCCGCGAGCCGCCTGTCACCAATGCGGTCTTGCCTGTGAGGTCAAACAGTTGTTGCACGGTACGTGTCATGCATAGATCTCCTGAGTAATGGTTGGAAAATGTCCTCATGCTCCTGTGTCGAGCGCTTTTGCATTGTGGAGGCTGGCTGCGCGCCCACGGTGTCGCCATGGCGAAGCCAAAGCCTAGTGAATGCCCCAACACATGCTTGCACACCCATCACAAATATATGTATATTCATACAGTCACTGTTGTTTTATACATATCCATGTTGAACTCCGCTACTCACGAAGAACAGCCCTGCTTTACTGTGTCCCTGTGCGACTACCCCGATCTGCCCGATGTACAACGCCAGCGCGCCGAAGCACGTTATGCCCGCACCTTGGCACGCCAGCTGGGCGGTGAATCTGAAGTGGCTAGCACCTTGCGTGCCATTGAGCGCCTAGAAGACGCACCGCCCGAAGAGATCACGGCAGAAGCCCAGGTCATCTATCAACGCTGGATGAAGGCGGCACGGGCGGCCGCCGAAGCCGGTATGCAGGGTCTGGGTGGCGAGGACGGTTGCTACTTCGAGGTACGCCGCTCCTAAGAGCCGCAAGCACACCCAGCAAATCACAGATTGACATTTGAGACGCAGCGTGAAGCCATGGGTTTCGCGCTTCGCCCGCGTCCATCTGCGACTTGCGCACACAAACAACAACGGAATACAGCGTTTTCGGGGACCCTGTCTAGAATCGATCGATCCACTTTGTGAGGACGAGCTTATGAGCAGTGTTCCCGAAACTGAAGCGCTCCAGACCCCACTGCATGCCTTGCACGTAGAGTTGGGTGCACGCATGGTCTGTTTTGCCAACTATCTGCTGCCGGTGCAATACCCGCAGGGGCTGGTGGCCGAGCACCGCCACACCCGAGAGCACGTCAGCCTGTTTGATGTTTCGCATATGGGGCAAATCCGTGTCAGCGGTACAAATGCTGCAGCGGCACTGGAACAGGTGCTGCCTATCAACGTGATTGATCTGCCCCTGAACCGCCAGCGCTACGCCCTGCTGCTTGCAGAAGACGGCGGCATTCTGGATGACCTCATGGTGGTCAACCGCGGCGAAGACTATCTGCTCATCGTCAATGCCGCATGCTAACACGCGGATCTGCAATGGCTGCAATCACAAATCGGAAATGCATGCCAGCTACACATGCTGCACGACATGGGACTTGTGGCCTTGCAAGGGCCGCAAGCAGGCACCGTGCTGCAACAACTGGTCCCCGACACCGGCACGCTGGCCTTCATGCAGGGCATGCCATTTGACTTCGAAGGCGCACGTGGCTACATCACGCGCAGCGGCTACACCGGTGAAGATGGGTTTGAGATTGCTCTGCCTGCCTCACACATCGAAAACTTTGCACGCTGGGCACTGCAACAACCCCATGTGCGACCTGCAGGTCTGGGCGCCCGCAATACTCTGCGCCTGGAAGCAGGGCTGTGCCTGTACGGCAGCGACATGGATGCCTGCACCACGCCCGCCCAGGCGGCGCTGGGCTGGAGCATTCCCAAGATACGCCGCAGCGGCGGCCAGCGCGCCGGTGGTTTTATGGGTGCAGAAGTGGTTCTACCGCAAATCGAAGAAAGCGCCCCTGTCGGACAGGTCCGCGCCGGTCTGCGTGCCCTGGAGCGCGTGCCCGTGCGCGATGGCACAGCATTGCATCTGCCCGACGGGGAGGCCGTGGGGATCGTGACCAGCGGCTCGCTCTCACCCAGCTTGAATTACCCGATTGCCATGGGATATCTACCCAAAGCCCACACCGCACCTGGCACCCGCATAGACGCCATGGTGCGTGGAAAGCCCGTTGCCATGGAGGTGGTGCCATTGCCATTTGTGGAGACCCACTATCGCAAAAACTAGGCGGTATTGCGACAGTTGTGTTCTTCGCCCACAGCAACCCGCTACAGTGTCAGCCATTGCACATGCACCGCCCGGTGCATGCCAGTGAGTCAGTTATTGAATACCGGAGTTTCATCCCATGAGCATCAAGTTTTCCAAAGAACACGAATGGATCAACGCAGCCAATCCTGACGCTGCCGTAGTGGGCATTACCGTACACGCCCAGGACGCACTGGGCGACGTCGTGTTTGTGGACCTGCCCGCCGTTGGCACCACATTCAGCCAAGGTGATGTGACCGGCGTGGTGGAATCGGTCAAGGCAGCCGCCGATGTCTATATGCCGGTTTCGGGTGAAATCGTCGAAGTCAACGAAGCTCTGCGTGCCGATCCCGCACTGGCCAACACCGACCCGCTCAATGCAGGCTGGTTCTTCAAGGTCAAGCTCAGTGACCCCAGCCAGCTGGACGGACTGATGGACGAAACCGCCTACAGCGACTTTGCCGCCAACAATTAAGAATCGCCAGCACGACCCAGCACATCACAGATTTGTGCTTGAGACGAGGTGCAAAGCTGTAGGCATTACAGAGAAGTACGGTCAGTCCAAGCAATGATGATGTATCAGGGTTTGTGTGATTCGGTCTTAGCCGCATTTACGGCATAACGGTATGACGGCACCCGGGTGCCCTTGGCACTGGACGTGTCGCATTTCAAGTGGCCTGTCTGCGCAAGCAGGCCCATGGGGCAGGCAAACCGCCGCCCCATTGCGCGCACTGCTTTGAGGGAGGTTGGATGATGAATCAGCGACTGCAAGCACCCTTGACCCAAATGCACGCGAACGATGCGTTCGCACGGCGCCATATCGCCCCTCGTGCAGAGGACGAATCCCACATGCTGCACGCACTGGGCCAGCCATCGCGCCAAGCATTGATCGAAGCCATTGTGCCGCGCAATATTGCGCGCACCACGCCCATGGATTTGCCTCCTCCAGCCAGCGAAACCGAGGCGCTGCAGGAGCTCAAATCTATCGCCAGCCGCAACCGCGTGCTCAAAAGCTTTATCGGGCAGGGCTACTACGGCACGCACACCCCGGGTGTCATCTTGCGCAACGTGCTTGAAAATCCTGCCTGGTACACGGCTTACACACCGTACCAAGCCGAGATTTCACAGGGCCGACTAGAAGCGCTGCTGAACTTTCAGACCATGGTCTGCGACTTCACGGCCATGCCTGTGGCCAACGCGTCCATGTTGGACGAAGCCACGGCGGTCGCAGAAGCCATGGCCCTGGCACGGCGCAGCTCAACCTCCGGCAGTGCCGACTTTCTGGTGCACCATGACGTGCATCCGCAAACCCTGGAAGTGTTGCGCACGCGCGCCGAACCCATGGGCTGGCGCCTTGTCTGCCCGCCAGATGATGCGCAATTCTGGGAAGCGCTCCAGGCCCCGCACTTTGGCGCTCTGGTGCAATATCCCGGTAGCACGGGTGCTGTCTACGACTGGCGAGCGGCGGCAGCGCTGTGCCACGGGCAAAAAGCCTTGTTGGTGGTGGCCACGGATTTGCTGGCTCTGACCCTGCTCACACCTCCCGGCGAATGGGATGCAGACATCGTGGTGGGAAGCAGCCAGCGCCTGGGCATGCCCATCGGGGGCGGCGGCCCCCATGCTGCCTTTATGGCTTGTCAGGAACGCCACAAGCGGTCTTTGCCAGGCAGGCTGGTGGGCGTCAGCGTCGATGTGCACGGTGCTCCTGCCTTGCGTTTGGCACTGCAAACCCGGGAGCAGCACATCCGACGTGAAAAAGCCACCTCCAACATCTGCACTGCGCAGGTGCTGCCTGCTGTCATTGCCAGCATGTATGCCGTCTACCACGGCCCTCAGGGCCTGCATGCCATCGCCCAGCGCATCGCCTCCCTGGCCGCCTGTTTGGCTGACGGCCTGGAAAAACTGGGCTTTGCACTCAAACACGTCACTGCCTTCGACACCGTCACGGTCAACGCTCCAGGCAAGGCTTTGAACATTGCGACCCGCGCCCTATTGGCGGGGGTGAATCTGCGCAAGGTTTCCGACAGCGAACTGGGCATTTCACTGGACGAAACCACAACAGCAGCCGATGTGGCTTTGCTGCTCAAGCTCTTTGGCGCAACGCAGGCTTCGGTAGTCGATGCGGCGACTGCACCCCGCATCCCTGAAGCCTTGCTACGCCGCTCTGCCTATCTTGGTCATCCTGTGTTTCACAGCCACCACAGTGAAACCGCCATGCTGCGCTACATCCGCAGTCTCTCTGACAAGGATTTGGCGTTAGACCGCTGCATGATTCCGCTCGGTTCCTGCACCATGAAACTCAATGCGACCAGCGAAATGATTCCGATCACCTGGCCGGAGTTTGCTCAGGTTCACCCTTTTGCTCCTGCCGACCAACTGCAAGGGTACGCCCTGCTAGATCAACAACTGCGCCAGTGGCTGTGCTCCATCACGGGCTATGCCGATATCAGCCTGCAGCCCAATGCGGGATCACAGGGAGAATTTGCAGGACTGCTGGCCATCCGCGCGTGGCACGCTTCACGCGGACAACCGGAGCGCACGGTGTGCCTGATTCCATCCAGCGCCCACGGCACCAACCCCGCCAGCGCCCAGATGTGCGGCATGCAGGTGGTGGTCGTCGCCTGTGATGCGCAAGGCAATGTGGACATGGCCGATTTGCAAGCCCAATGCGAAGCACACAGCAGCAGGCTGGCTTGCATCATGATCACTTATCCCAGCACCCATGGCGTGTTTGAAGATACCGTCCGTTCCCTGTGTGAACTGGTGCATGCTCACGGTGGCCGTGTGTATGTGGATGGTGCCAACATGAATGCGTTGGTGGGTCTGGCTGCGCCTGGCGCCTTCGGCGGCGATGTCAGCCATTTGAACCTGCACAAAACCTTTTGCATTCCGCATGGCGGTGGCGGGCCAGGTATAGGCCCGGTGTGCGTCGCAGAGGATCTGGTGCCGTTTTTGCCCGGGCATGCCACGGCAGGCCAGATTGCAGCGGTCGGTGCGGTGGCGGCCGCACCTTATGGCAACGCTGCAGTACTACCCATCAGCTGGATGTATATACGCATGATGGGCGCTGATGGTCTGCGCCATGCCACTGAAGCGGCCATCCTGAATGCCAACTACATCAGCCAGCGTCTGAAGGATCATTACCCGACTCTCTATACAGGCCCAGGGGGATGGGTGGCCCACGAATGCATTTTGGATCTGCGTCCGTTCAAGGAAAGCTCAGGCATCATCGCAGAAGACGTGGCCAAGCGCTTGATCGACTACGGATTTCATGCACCCACTCTGTCCTTTCCTGTTCCCGGTACCTTGATGATCGAGCCCACCGAAAGCGAGCCCCTGCAAGAACTGGAACGATTCGTGCAGGCCATGATTGCCATTCGGGAAGAGATTCGCCAAGTTGAAAATGGCGTTTGGCCCAGGGACGACAATCCGCTCAAGCATGCCCCGTATACGGCTGCTACCCTGTTGCAGCCCGACTGGCCTCATGCCTATTCACGCCTGGAGGCTGCAGGGCAAAAGCAGCTGTCGGACAAATACTGGCCGCCGGTCGGCCGTATCGACAATGTGCACGGTGACCGCCATCTCGTGTGCACCTGCCCTCCGCTGGAGGCTTACCTGAGTTGAACCTATTGCCTTGCAAAGGCGGCTTGTAAGCAAGAAGGGCATGCACTTACACTGCGGCCCTTGCTCCAGCCGCTGCGCTGTCAACTATGAGTCGCCCAGACCTGTCTTTTCTGATTACCCGCGAAGACGCACCCTCATTGCCCGAGTTGCCCACCGATCTAGAGGTGGCACCTTTGGGTCCCTTGCCGTCTTTTGCACTCCCCCAGGACTTGCCAGAAGACGACCCATTGGCAGCGTTGATCGCAGAGCTGCGCAACTACCAGAACGAGCTGGAGATCCAGAACAAGGTGCTGGACTACAGCCAGGCAGTTGCGGAAAGCGCATCCGAACGCTTTGAAGCCCTGTTTGCCAGCGTTCCCCTGCCGTTGCTGGTACTGGACGAGCATGACATGGTTATTCAGGCCAATGCCATGGCCCACAATGCCTTTCAAGCACAAGGTCATGACCGGCTGCTGGTTTCCTTCATGCCCCACGTGTGCTCCAGCGATTCCGAGCGCGTGGCTGCAGCTTTCGAGGCAGCGCGCGAGAACGGATGTAGTGAAGCACAGGAGGTCATGTTCACTCTGGGCAGTGGTGAGCAGATGCAAGGCGACCTGCACATTGCCTGCATCCAGATCCCGCAGCGCGAAGGCCCGGCCATCGCCCAGTTCATGTGCGCAGTCGTGGACCAAGGCCCGCTGCTGGCAGAGCGCAAACAGCTGCAGCAGCGCAATGACCAGCTTCACGCCAGCGAACGCCGCCTGGAGTCGGTAATCAACTCCTCGCTCGATGCCATCATCTGCGTGGACCAAGACCAGCGCATCACCGTCTTCAATCCAACAGCAGCAGCGCTTTTTCTATGCCCGATGGCCGATGCCCTGGGCAGCAAGCTGGAGCGTTTCTTGCCAGATGCCGTGCACGCCTTGGACTTCGCTCCGCTGACCACCCAGGCCATGCTGGGTGAAATGATGGCACGCACCGCCACAGGCAAGATGGTGCCAGTAGAGGTGGGCCTGTCGTTCGAACGCCTGCCCGACGGAGAGATCACCACCGTCTATGCACGCGACCTGAGCAGCCGCAAACGTGCGGAAGCACAACGCAACGAACTGGAAATGCAGCTGCGCGAATCCCACAAGATGCAGGCGCTGGGCACCATGGCTGGTGGCATTGCCCATGACTTCAACAATATCGTGGGGGCTATCCTGGGCAACGTGGAACTGGCCAAGGCAGACTGCAACGCCAATCCTCAGGCCATGGAGAGCTTGCTGGAAATCGAAAAGGCAGGGCGTCGCGCGCGTGATCTGGTCCGCCAGATTCTCACGTTCAGCCGCAATGAGCCACCCAAGCTCTACACCGTACGCGCACACGAGGTGATGAGAGACACAGAGCGCCTGCTGCGTGTCACGCTTCCACCCGCCATTGAGCTGCAGGTCGATGCACCCCACGACCTTCCCAGCATGAAGGCAGACCCCACGCAGGTGGAGCAGGCCCTTTTCAATCTCACGACCAATGCCGTGCATGCACTCGGGGATGTGCGTGGTCTTGTTCGCATGCAGGCCTCACTGAGTCTGTCCGAACAGCGCGTGTGTGACCGTTTGGGTATCAAGTTAGGCAATTACGTCGTCATCTCGGTGCAGGATAACGGCCCTGGCATTCCAGCCGCAACACTGCAGCGAATTTTTGAACCCTTCTTCACCACCAAACCAGTGGGACAAGGCACAGGCCTGGGTTTGGCAGTGGTGCATGGCGTCATGCGCACCCACGGCGGTGCAGTGGACGTGATCAGCGCACCCGGCCAGGGCAGCACGTTCATGCTGTACTTTCCGATCTGTGAAGAAAGCCTGGGACATGCACCGCCTGCCCCCCCTGCCATGCATGCATCAGCCTGTGCCGTGCCCGCAGAAAGTGCAAGCGTGCATTCAGAGCAACGCAAGCATGTCATGTATGTGGACGACGACCAGGCCCTGGTTTCTCTGGTGCAGCGCCTGTTGCGCCGCCGGGGCTATCAGGTATCGGGCTTCCTGGACCCGCGCGAAGCCACAGAGGCATTGCGCGCCACCCCTTCAGCTTATGACCTGCTGGTAACCGACTACAACATGCCCGGTTATTGCGGCGTGGATCTGGTGCGTGACTCCAAGGTCATCGCTCCCGATCTGCCTGTCGCCCTCGCCTCGGGATATGTGAGCGCCGAAATCGAAGCGCAAGCCATCGCTGCAGGGGCGCTGGCACTGATTCACAAGCCCAACGACGTAAATGAGTTGTGCGAAACCGTGGATCGCCTCATCCAGACCAAACGCTAGCAACCCTCTTTTCGTTTCCGTTTTCTGTACTTCCCGTGCCTTCCTGCCTCTATGAAGACGAGCATCTGCTGGTGCTCGACAAACCTGCTGGACTGCTTTCCGTTCCGGGCCGCGGTCCTGACAAGCAGGACTGCCTGATCCACCGTGCGTTGCAGCGATGGCCAGATGCCCTGGTCGTGCATCGCCTGGATATGGCAACGTCGGGCTTGCTGATTCTGGCGCGTAGCAAAGAAGTGCAGCGCCAGCTTGGCGATGCTTTCGCCGCCCGTCAGGTTCACAAGCGTTACATCGCCATCGTGCATGGACAGATTCCTGCTTCTGTAGATGACAGCTGGCGATATGTAGAAGCGCCTCTGATTTGTGACTGGGAGCGCAGGCCGCTGCAAAAAGTGGATGAAGCAATCGGAAAACCCAGCACCACACGTTACCAGCGCCATCCTGAGCAAACCGGCGTACCTGTGGGCTGTACCAGAGTGTGGTTGGAGCCCATCACTGGGCGCTCACACCAGTTGCGGGTTCACATGATGCATCTGGGCCACCCCATGTTGGGCGACAGCTTGTACGCCCCGCCCGAAGTGCTGGCCATGGCCCCGCGCCTGTGCCTGCACGCCACGCAATTGCAGTTCACACACCCTTGCTCCGGGCAGCTGCTGCAACTCGAAAGTCACGCACCATTTTGAAACACGTACTGGAAGCCATCCGTTTGCACGCATGTTGAAGCGTCGGCAAACCGTCACGCACACAACTGCCTCAACGCATTAATTTTGATTTTTAGCAGGCAGAACCGAAGTTTCATGCAAGCAAAAGCACCATAGATACAAACCCGCTTGCGTCCTCTTGGAGCAGATTTTTAAGCTTGCTCCACAAGCGTCAGGCATGCAATTTGCAGATACGCATGCACTGCCTGATACAAAACCAACTAAGAGGACATTCAAGAATGCGCGCTTCCTTTCGTTTGAAAACTGTAGTGGCTACTTTGGGTCTGCTGGGTGCAGCAGTTACGAGCCAGGCCTATGCACAGAACATCAAGCTGGCCATGGTGATTCCCACCACAGGCCCGCTGACCCAGTATGGCGACATGGTCAAGGAGGGTGTATCCACCGCCGTTGAACAAATCAACGCCGCGGGCGGCATCAATGGCAAGCAAATTGAAGTGACAGCCATCGATGATGCTTGCGAGCCCAAGCAAGGCCCCGTGGCAGCCAACCGCGTGGTCAACAGCAAGATCGGCTATGTGGTTGGCCCTGTCTGCTCAGGCGCATCGATTGCCGCTGCCCCCATCTACAACAACGAAGGCGTGGTCGTGGTCACCCCCTCGGCCACCTCTCCTGCGCTGACCGAAGGCAAGAATTTCCACTTCATCTTCCGCACCATTGGCCGTGACGACCAACAGGGCCCTTCTGCAGCCAAGTTCATCATTGAAAAAGCCAAACCCAGCAAAGTGGCCGTGCTGCACGACAAGCAGTCCTATGGCCAGGGCATTGCCTCTTCGGTGCGCGATGAACTGACCAATGCTGGCGTGAATGTGGCAATGTTCGAAGGCATCAATGCCGGCGACAGTGACTACTCCGCCGTCATCACCAAGCTCAAGGGCGCAGGTGTGGATTTCGTTTACTACGGTGGCTACCACCCCGAGATGGGGCTGCTGCTGCGCCAAGCTTCCGAGCAAGGCTTGAAGGTCCGCATGATGGGGCCGGAAGGCGTGGGCAACCCTGAAGTCAACGCCATTGCGGGCAACGCAGTGGAAGGCATGCTGGTCACCCTGCCCGCCGACTTCGCAGCCAACCCCAAAAACGCGGCCATCGTCAAAGCTTTTCAGGACAAGAAGCGCAATCCCTCCGGCGCATTCCAGTTGACGGCATATGCTGCCACACAGGCTATTGCCGAGAGCATCAAAGCCGTGGGCGACGACCCTCAGAAGGTCGCTGATCACATGCACAAGGCCACGATCGACACCGTGATCGGCCCCATTTCCTGGAACAAGCAAGGCGATCTGACATCGTTCGACTTCCAGATCTTCCAGTGGCACAAGGACGGCAGCAAGAGCATTGCCGAAAAGTAAGACTGAGACATAGAGCAAGCCCACAGCGCTTTTTCCCCAAGCCTGTGGGCTTTTCAGTTCAAAGCTGCTTGGCAGCAGCTTTTTCATTTCGCTAGGTCTCGTGCACATGAATGAATTTTTTCCTCAGCTGATACAGCAGCTTTTCAACGGCCTCTCACTGGGCGCCATTTACGCCTTGATCGCTATTGGCTACACGATGGTCTACGGCATCATTGGCATGATCAATTTCGCGCACGGCGACATCTACATGATTGGAGCCTATATCGGTCTGGTCACCTTATCGGCCGTGGGCATCCAGGGCGCTGTCCCTATCTGGATGGTGATTGGTTTGATGCTGATCGTGGCCGTGGTCATCACCGGGATCTATGGTTTTGCCGTGGAACAGGTGGCTTACAAGCCCGTGCGCAACAGCCCGCGCCTGGTGGCCCTGATCTCAGCCATTGGTATGTCGATCTTTTTGCAGAACTGGGTGGCCTTAGGCCAGGGCGCGCGCGATATGGCCGTACCATCCCTGCTGCCGGGCGCCTTTCAGTTCGAGATGGGGAATGGTTTTGAAGTCTTTGTGCCCTACACCCGCATTCTGATCATCGTGGTTGCCGTGGTTCTGATGATTTTGCTCACGCTCTACATCAAGCATTCGCGCATGGGCCGTGCTTCGCGCGCCTGTTCGCAAGACATGCACATGGCCAGCCTGCTGGGCATCAATACCAACCGCGTCATCTCTTTCACCTTCATTTTGGGCGCCATGCTGGCAGCCGTGGGCGGCGTACTGATTGCCCTGGCAGTTGGCAAGCTCAACCCTTTCATCGGCTTCATCGCTGGCATCAAGGCTTTCACCGCCGCAGTGCTGGGTGGCATTGGCAGCATCCCAGGTGCCATGCTGGGCGGGGTGATTCTGGGTGTGGCCGAGACCTTGGCCGCCGCTTACATCTCGTCGGAGTACAAAGACATCGTGGCATTCAGTCTGCTGGTGCTGATTCTGCTGTTCCGCCCCACAGGACTGTTGGGCAAGCCTGAAGTGGAGAAAGTCTGATGCAGCGTCTTCTCCGCAATCTTGGACCCGCGCTGATGGCCGCCGTCATCACTGCCTTGGTCGTCACCCCCATTTTTGGCCTCAAGCTTCAGCGCGTAGGCGGGCAGATGAGCCTGGAGCCTCACTGGAGCTATGTCATCTGGGCCGCAGTGATTGTCTTTGTGGTGCAGTTGCTCAAACCCGCCATTTCCCAAGCTGGTCGAGGCTTTCGCCTTCCCTCCCTGCCCAGCCCTTCACCCAGGGTGCGCAACGCCCTGATGTTTGCAGCCCTGCTGTTGGCGGCCACTTGGCCCTTTATGGCTGGTCGCAATGCCGTGGACATCGCCACCCTGGCCCTGATTTACGTGATGCTGGGCCTGGGCCTGAACATCGTCGTGGGCTTTGCCGGGCTGCTGGATCTGGGCTTTGTGGGTTTTTACGCCGTTGGCGCCTATACCTACGCGCTGTTGTTCCACTGGGCTGGCTGGAGCTTCTGGGAAGCACTCCCGCTGGCCGGTGCTGCGGCGGCACTCTTTGGATTCCTGCTCGGTTTTCCCGTGCTGCGACTGCGGGGGGACTATCTGGCCATCGTGACCCTGGGCTTCGGTGAAATCATTCGCCTGCTGCTGATCAATCTGAACGATTGGACCGGCGGTCCCGACGGCATCTCCGGCATTCCCAAGCCCACGGTACTCGGCATGGAAATGACACGCAGCCCCAGTGTGGAAGGTGGCACCACTTTCCATCAATTCATGGGCTGGGAGTTCAGCTCCATGCACATGGTCATCTTTCTGTACCTGATGGCGCTGCTGCTGGCCGTGATCACCCTGTGGATCTCCAACCGCCTGATCCGCATGCCCATCGGGCGTGCCTGGGAGGCCTTGCGTGAAGACGAGATTGCCTGCCGCTCGCTGGGCCTGAGCCCCATGCGCATCAAGCTCTCCGCTTTCACACTGGGCGCCATGTTTGCAGGCTTTGGCGGTGCTTTTTTCGCGGCACGCCAAGGTATTGTGAATCCGGAGTCGTTCACGTTCATCGAGTCTGCCCTCATCCTCGCCATCGTCGTGCTCGGTGGTATGGGCTCTCAACTCGGAGTGATCGTGGCCGCCGTGCTGATCACCGTGCTTCCAGAACTTGCCCGCGAGTTCTCGGAATACCGCATGCTGATCTTCGGTCTGGTCATGATTTTGATGATGGTGTGGCGTCCGCAGGGGCTGTTCCCTGTCACACGCCCACATGTCCAGGTTCCGCAAAAAAGCGGCTCCTGAGCTCCATCCCATGCACACTTTGATTGAGAAATTCCAGCATGCATAGCAGCCATTTGTTGGACGTGAAAGACCTGAGCATGCGCTTTGGCGGTTTGCTCGCGGTCGATGGCGTCAATATCGAACTGGGTGAGAAGCAGATTCTCGCCATCATCGGCCCCAACGGGGCCGGCAAGACCACCGTGTTCAACTGCATCAGCGGTTTTTACACCCCCACCAGCGGCTCCATAGCCCTGCAGGGCGAAAGCATTGCAGGCCTGGGCAGCCACACGGTGGCGCGCAAGGGCGTGGTGCGCACCTTCCAGAACGTGCGTCTGTTCAAGCGCATGACGGCACTGGAGAACCTGCTGGTGGCCCAGCACCAGAAAGCCAAGGTCTCCGTGCTGGCGGGCTTGTTCAACAGCGCCAGCTTTCGCCGCCAGGAGGCCCAGGCCATCGAGCGCAGCCTGCATTGGCTGGACTACATGGGTCTGCGCGACTTTGCCAACCGCGAAGCGGGCAATCTGGCCTATGGCCACCAGCGGCGCCTGGAAATTGCGCGCTGCATGATCACCGAACCCAAGGTGCTGATGCTCGATGAGCCGGCAGCAGGCCTGAACCCACAGGAAAAGCTGGATCTGCAACACCTGATCCGCCAGTTGCGTGACCAGTATGGCGTGGCCATTTTGCTGATCGAGCACGACATGGGTCTGGTGATGGGGGTGTCCGAGCACATCACCGTGATGGAATACGGCAAACCGATTGCCCACGGTACGCCAGAAGCAGTGAGAAACAATGAACGGGTCATCAAGGCCTATCTGGGAGAGGCTTGATGAGCAACACCACACCTATGCTGCAGTTGCAAAACATCAGCACGCATTACGGCTCGATCTGCGCCGTCAACAAGGTTTCGCTGCGGGTGAACCAAGGCGAGATCGTGAGTCTGATCGGCTCCAATGGCGCAGGCAAGACGTCCCTGCTGATGACCGTGTGCGGCAATCCTCGTGCCAGCAGCGGAAGCATTCACTTTGAGGGCGAAAACATCACCAATTTGCCGACGCACCACATCATGCAGCGCGGCATTGCGATTTCACCCGAAGGGCGTCGCATCTTTCCCGACCTGACCGTCATTGAAAACCTGCAAATGGGGGGCTTCTTTCTGAACAAGGCCGACATTGAAGCCGGGATGGAGCATGTCTTTCATCTCTTCCCTCGCCTCAAGGAACGGGCCCACCAACGCGCAGGCACCATGTCCGGTGGTGAGCAGCAAATGCTGGCCATCGGGCGTGCCCTCATGTCCCGCCCGCGCCTGTTGCTGATGGACGAACCCACGCTGGGCCTGGCCCCACTCATCATTGCGCAGATCTTTGAAATCATTCAGACCATTCGCAGCGAGGGAGTGACGGTGTTTCTGGTCGAGCAAAACGCCAATCGCGCGCTGCAAATCGCAGACCGGGGTTACGTGCTGGAAACCGGTAAGCTGGTGCTGGAAGATACGGGCGCCAATCTGCTGCAAAACGACAATGTGCGCAAAGCCTATCTGGGAGGTTGAAGCACCATCAGAAATAAGAGCTGCCAGCGCAGTAAATATCTTGCTTTGCATATCAAACAATTTGCAAAACAAGCATTGACAAGCGCTGGCAGCTCTCTTTATTGATGACAACACCACTTCCCCTGCCCAATGCACACGCGCTACGATGGCGCGTATGAAACCTCAGCTCTACATCCTCACTGGTGGCTCACGTGGCATGGGCTTGGCCATGGCCGGGCAGATTCTGCGCAGGGGCCACACGCTGGTCTCGATCTCCCGCCAGCGCAATACCTCGCTGGAATCACTGGCGCAGGCACACCAGGCCTCACTCAGCCAATGGCAGTTCGATCTGGGCGATCCACAGCCTGCGGCACAGCAGCTGCAGCAATGGCTGTCCACGCAAGATGCCCAAAGCTTCTCGCGCGCCGTGCTGATCAACAATGCCGGTGTGATTCCACCCATTGCGCCCTTGTCGCACAGTGACTGGAACGCCGTGAGCCAGGCCCTGCGCGTCGGCCTGGAAGCACCCATGCTTTTGACATCGGCCTTTTTGCATGCCACCGAAGCATGGGACATGCCGCGCCAGGTGCTCAATGTCTCCTCGGGTCTGGGGCGACGTGCCATTGCCTCCCAGGCTACGTACTGTGCAGCCAAGGCTGGCATGGACAACTTCTCCATGTCCGTGGCCCTGGATGAAGCCAGCAAGCCCCGTGGCGCCAAAATCTGCTCGATCGCTCCCGGCGTGATCGACACCGATATGCAACTGCAGTTGCGCAGCGCCTCCGCCAGCGCCTTTCCCGACGTGGACCGCTTTGCCCAGCTCAAAAGCAGCGGCTCCCTCACTTCTGCAGAAGAAGCAGGAGCCAAGGTGCTGGCCTGGCTGGAGCGCCCTGACTTCGGCAATCCCGTGCTGGCCGATGTGCGCCAACCCTGATTGCTGATGAAATGCCGAATCGGAATGCTTTTTTTGCACGCTTTTGACAAGCCGTTGCATTTCCGGCGATAACATCCAGGGATTCAAAGAACCTGTTTGCGCCAAGTGGGCCACACAGCGCTGCATGATCTGATCGGTCATTGCAGCCCGTGATCAACCTTCAGGCAACCCCTGCGGGCTGTGCGCAAACTTTGGTTCAACAGGTACTCCAGCCAGATGGCACCGCACCCCCATGCCATCAAAGGGCCCACGAATCCGCTTCCATGCGGTTGCTCTCGCTGTCTCATGTCGAGCAGAGGCAACCGCTGTTTTAGATGTCCGTGTTTATGGAGACCACCATGTACCGCAAACTGATCACCTGCACCACCATCGCGCTGGCAGCGGGTGTTACAGCCCCCGCATTTGCTGAATCCGCCGCGCAATACCCCAGCAAACCCATCCGTCTGGTTATTCCTTTCCCTCCAGGAGGCGGTACAGACATCCTGTCGCGCGTGGTAGCAAACAAACTCACGGAAACCACGCAGTGGACCATCGACCCAGAAAACAAGGGCGGTGCGGGCGGCACGATCGGCATCACCGAAGCGGCCAAGGCTCCGGCCAACGGCTATGACATGGTGATGGGCCAGAAAGACAACCTGATTCTGGGCCCCTATCTGTACAAGAACCTGCCCTGGAGCCCCATCAAGGATCTGACGCCTGTCGCCCATGTGGCCTATACGCCGGTCATCATTGCCACCAGCGTCACCTCACCCTACAAGACCATTGCAGATGTCGTGGCAGCCGCCAAGGCCCAGCCCACCCGGATTACCTATGGCTCGCCCGGTAACGGCACCAGCATCCATATCGCCGGTCACCTGTTTGAGAAGGCGGCAGGCATTGAGCTGACACACGTTCCCTACAAGGGCTCCAACCCCGCATTGATGGATGCCATCGCCGGCAACGTAGATCTGCTGGTGTCTTCGATTCCTTCGGCCATCGGGCAGATCAAGGCGGGCAAATTGCGCCCCCTGGCAGTGACATCTGCCCAGCGCTCCACCTCCTTGCCCGACGTTCCCACCATGCAGGAACAAGGCATGAAGGGCTTTGACGTGAGCACCTGGTACGGCCTGTTCATGCCAGCAGGAACACCGGCCGACATCGTGGCCAAGATGAACGCCGAGGTCAACAAACTCCTGACACAGCCAGCCACGCAGGAAGCCATTCTGGCCCAGGGTGCCGAACCCAAGGCCATGAGTGTTGCGGAGTTCGATCAGATGTACCGCGCAGACTTCGCTGCCTCCAAGGCAGTGGTCGAAGCTTCGGGCGCCAGCATCCAGTGATGCCATGCGCACGCAGGGTGGTGCCCAGTGCTGACCGGATGAACGTCAAGTATTAACGTCTCCACTTGCAGTCCATGCAGCCCAGCCCCTGGCTGGGCTTTTATTTTTGGTCAATCCTGGAGGATTCGTGACCTGCCCTCTGAGCCGCTGCTGCAAATGATTGAGTATTTGTGCAAGCCCGCCATTTAAAGAGCCGGCAGGGCTGATAAGTCGGCTGCCAGGAGGCCTGGGCAACAAGTGACAAATGTGCTTGAACTGAGAGCGAGTGATATGCATGCAAGCACTGGATTTTCAGTGCTTTAACAGGGGCTCAGCTATTTACGTGAACACGCACTAGCATGGCTCTACCGTGGAAGTGGTGTGCCCACCCACGGTCACCTTAGTCACACACATAGGCTCCGTGGCCACTGCATCTTCGGCTTCCTCTACTGCCTGCGCCGCTGGTGCCACTAGAGCCAGGCTTTGCACCGTTTTGCCAAAGTAGCTGCGCTGCAGCTGCAGCTGCAGCTGGGCCGGCATAGGCCCTGAGGGCAGCGAATCATAGTCATCACCGCTAATACAGAACTCAAAAAACAGATAGCGAATTTCTTGCACTTTGAACTGGTGCCGGCAGCTGTACCGGCCAGAGCCGCGCTGCGTTTCCACAGTGACTGGCTCTTGGGCTTCCTGCCCCAGCAACCAAGTAAAGGCCATGGGCAAGGTCTGTGCCCACACCATCCAAAACATCAGGCACATGAAGGCCAGCATGCCCAACAACAAGCCCGCACGCTTGATAGGCCCACCATCCAACCATGGGCCTGCCGGACTCCACCGCCATGTTCGGTACAGGTGCACCAACCCCCAACTCGCAGCGGCCATACACACAGCCACCACATACCAAACCAGACGCTGCCATTCAGGACTGGGAACAAAACTACGGTTGAGCATCGGAAGCAATGCCAGCCCCAGCACGATCAGCAACACAGAAAGCACCCATTTTTGCCCGTGCGTGGCATTGTCCTGCCACAGCCAGCGCGTCCAGCCACGTTTCTTGTTCGATGCCATAGGTGCTCAGTGTTGCTCGAGTGCCTCGTACCAGCGTTGCTCGTACTGCATAGGGCTGAGATAGCCCAGTCATTGAATGCAATCTGCGGTAATTGTAGAAGGCCATCCAGTTCATGCTGGCCTGTTTAGCTTGCTCCCCTCACGGGTAGTGACGCTGGCCCGGCACACAAGCTGTCTAACGCTTGCGTCAAGCTGCTACAAGATAAGGCAGACCAAAGCTGAAGAGTGTCACTCCCACCAACACCCAAGTCAGGCCCGTTACGATACGCGCCACTTTGTGCCGCCAGGCATGCTCAGCTGCCGCAGCCTGTTGCTGCGCCTGCGCGAGTCTCAGCTGCCAAGTCATAAAACCCAACCCGATAAAACTGACCACCACAGCGCCAAACAACCATGGATGGGCGCCTGGCAGAAAACCGCGCAGATACTCACCGTGGTTCGACAGCGTAGCCTCCCAGTGGGCAGGAATCACGGCACCACTTGCCCTGACCTCTTCTGCAGGGGTTGAGGCAACAAAAGCGATAAGCAGATAAAAGCTCAAAAATAATGGCACCGCCAACAGCAACTCTAGTCCGTAAGCCCAAGGAAATGGAAGACGTTTGAACATGATGTAGCCCATGTTTTATGGAGTTCTTAGCCCCTGGTTACGCAGCTTTTTTTGCGCTGCGCCTCGTACTCCCAAGATCACAGCTGAATTTTCAATTCAAGTGCATTTGTGCCCACCTGTTTTTTGGGAGGCAGAGGCATCCAAGCCAGTACTTGATTTCATTTGCCTAATCATCCAGAGATCAGACAAGCCATAGTAGCCGGCAACGTAGCCGAAGGGGCAACAGAGAAGAGCGGACGCGTCCGCACAAAATTCTCCGCATGAGCATTCGCCATCAGTCATTGACTCATACTAGCAAGCAACAAAAAAAAAAACCCCAAGCTGTTGATTAACTTGGGGTTTTTGTAATTTTTTGGTGGGTCCTGAGGGATTCGAACCCTCGACCAACGGATTAAAAGTCCGCTGCTCTACCGACTGAGCTAAAGACCCGACCGGAAACTCTCTAGATGATTAACAAAGCCCTGCTACAAAGCTTATAGCAGGGCTGAAATTTGTTTGGTGGGTCCTGAGG
>JAEYRT010000196.1 GCA_023435325.1 Pseudomonadota bacterium
TTTTTAAGCTGTTTCTTAAGTCCTTCAACTTTTGAGAAAGCTGTTCACCCATGTTCAAAGCTACAGCAGTAGCCAGAATGTCGATTATTAAAAGATGAAGCAGGCGCGATGCCATCGGGCTGTACAAGTCGGAACCTTCCAGATTGTCAGCAGCCAAGAGGATATTGCTTGTATCTGAAAGTGGGGTGTGACTGGATGTAATGGAAATGACTGTTGCTCCATTCGCCTTAGCAACCTTTGCCACATCCACTAAATCCTTCGTCCGTCCAGAATTGGAAACCAGAATGACGCAGTCACCGTGCTCCAGCATGGTGACAGCCATGGCTTGGATGTGCGTATCGCTGGTGGCTTGGCTGGGGATGCCCAAGCGAAAAAATTTGTGTTGCGCATCAAGAGCCACAACGCCTGAGTTTCCGACCCCATAGATTTCCAAGCGTTTTTTCTCGCGCCATGTAGTCACGATGGCCTCGACCGCACGCTCTATGGCTAAAGAATTTGCGTCATTACGGTATTGCAAAAATGCAGCCACAGAGTTGTCGATGACCTTGACCACCACATCCGAGGTTTTGTCATCCACATCCACGCTACGGTGAATATAAGGAACACCTTCTGCCACATTGCCCGCCAGTTTGAGCTTGAAGTCCGCCAAACCGTCATAACCCATGCTGCGACAAAAGCGTACAACCGTAGGTTTGCTGACATTGGCTTTCTCGGCTAGTTCACGCACAGGCAGACGGGCAAAGCTGTGTGGATCTGCCAATACGAGTTGACCTACCCGCTGCTCAGCAGGTGCCAAAGAAGGAAGAGAGGCTGCAATTCGGTCAAGCATGAAATCGTTTTTGTATGGCAGAGAACACCGTGTAATTTTGCGCCACAAGCAACAAACCAAGGCGGTCAGAGGCTTTGTGCTGCCACCCATGATGGCGGCGCACTACACTTGTCAGATTCTCCAAGACTGAAAAGAAAGATAGCGAGACGAGATGAGCCAACTTGAGCAATTGAAGCAGTTCACCACGGTAGTGGCGGATACGGGGAGCTTCCAGCAGCTGTCGCAGTTCAAGCCCCAGGACGCTACAACCAATCCGTCACTGATTCTGAAGGCAGTCAAGCAGCCTGAATACCGTCCACTGCTGGCCGATGTTGCGCAACAATTCGCGACGAAACCAATCGATGAAATCGTTGACCGATTGTTGGTCCGATTTGGCTGTGAGATCCTGTCGCTGGTTCCGGGTCGGGTGTCGACGGAAGTTGACGCCCGCTTGTCTTTCGACACCCAGGCTACCATCGCTCGTGCGGAGCGCCTCGTTGACTTATACCAAGCAGCAGGCGTCCGCTCCGATCGTGTACTGATCAAGATCGCTGCGACCTGGGAAGGTATCGAGGCCGCTCGTAGACTGGAGCAACAGGGTATTCGCACCAATCTCACCTTGCTGTTTTCCAAGGTGCAGGCCATTGCTTGTGGGCAAGCCAAAGTTCAGCTGATTTCACCATTCGTAGGCCGTATTTATGACTGGTACAAAAAGCAGGCAGGTGCTCAATGGGATGAAGCAGCAATGGCTGGAGAGAATGACCCCGGTGTGCGCTCCGTACGGGCAATTTATGAGTATTACAAGCGTTTTGGGATCACTACCGAAGTCATGGGTGCCAGCTTTCGGAATACAGGGCAGATTGTGGCGTTGGCTGGTTGTGACTTGCTGACAATTGCGCCAGAGCTTCTGGCCCAATTGAGTGCAAACCAAGATCCGGTCCAACGTGTGCTGGATGCAGAAGCAGCCAAGCAGCTGGATATTTCTGCGGTGCAGTATGACGAGGCAGGCTTTCGTTTTGCATTGAATGAAGATGCAATGGCCACAGAAAAACTGGCAGAAGGCATTCGGGCATTCGTTGCGGATGCTATCCAGCTTGAGCAACTCATTCAATCGATCTGATTGAAGGAATTTAAGGCTGTGCTGTGTGCAGCAAGCCATGGAAGAAATTTATGCATTCTGTCGTTATTAGCGGCACTGGTTTGTTTCAGCCGCCCCACACCATCACCAATGCCGAATTGGTGGAAGCTTTCAATCGTTATGCAGATTTACAAAACGAGGTGCATGCCCAAGCCATTGCAGCGGGTGAGCGCACTGCTCTACAGCACTCCAGTGTGGAATTTATTGAGAAGGCTTCCGGTATCCGTCAGCGTTATGTGATGGAGAAAACAGGGGTGCTGGATCCGCAGCGCATGCATCCCCGGTTTGAGGAACGCCGTGATGATCAGCTTTCGTTGATGGCAGAGATTGCAGTAGCTGCAGCGAATGAAGCACTGCAGCAAGCAGGTAAAACAGGAGCGGACATCGATATGGTGCTCTGTGCTGCATCGAATATGCAGCGGGCCTATCCAGCGATGGCAGTGGAAATCCAGCAAGCCCTGGGTGCTGGTGGCTACGGGTTTGATATGAATGTGGCGTGCTCGTCTGCGACGTTTGCAATAGAGCAGGCCGTGAATGCGGTGCGGTGTGGAACAGCCCAATGTGTGTTAGTAGTCAATCCAGAAATCACCTCTGCGCACCTGGAATGGCGGGACCGCGATTGCCACTTTATCTTCGGCGATGTTTGCACGGCCATTCTCGTGGAACGTGCAGACACGGCATGCAGCAAAAATGTCTGGGA
>JAEYRT010000202.1 GCA_023435325.1 Pseudomonadota bacterium
CCAGCAAAAAAGAGCCACTTTGCGTGTGCACCGTGGCCGAGACATAACCCCCCGCCATGAACAGCGAGCCGTGGGCCAGGTTGAGTGTGTCCATGATGCCGAACACCAGGGTGAGCCCTGCGGCCAGCAAGAACAGCATCAGGCCATAACCCAGGCCGTTGAGCAGCTGCTCGAATAAGAAAACATGATCCATGCGAATCCACTAACAAACGAAGGAAATCTTCAGAGCAGCTTGCTGCCCAGCGGCATGGGCTTGTCAGGCACGCACAGGACCACGGCCCCATTGGCGTCATAAAAACCCGTGACCAGACATTCCGACATGACGGGGCCGATCTGCTTTTTGGGAAAGTTCACCACGGCCACCACCTGCTTGCCGATCAAGTCTTCAGGCTGGTAGTGCACGGTGATTTGCGCGCTGGACTTTTTGATACCCAGCTCGGGGCCGAAATCCACTTGCAGCAAGTAGGCCGGTTTGCAAGCCTGGGCAAAGACTTCGGCGGCGACGATACGGCCCACGCGCAGCTCGACGCGCGTGAAGTCGTCCCAGCTAATGGTTTCCATAGCAGTTCAGGTTTATTTCATGCCGCATTGCGCAGCAAAACTGTCTTGGTGGGCGGTGTAGATCTTGCCGGGCTGCAGTGCGTTGGTGATGGTGCCATCGGCGGTCTTGACGACCTGGCGCAGGTAGTAGTCCTGCGTCAGGAACTGGTTGCTGCCATAGCTGACATTGCCCCGCACTGAGTCGAACTTGGCGGTCTTGATGGCCTGTGCCAGGGCCGCCTTGTCATCGGTCTTGCCGCCGGTGGCTTTGACAGCAGCATCCAGATTCATGACCACGTCATAAGCAAACGCGGCGTACAGCGTGGGCAGGCGGCCATAGGCTTTCTGAAACTCGGCCACAAACTGCTTGTTGGCAGCGTTGTCCAGGTCATGGGCGTAACTGGAAGCGTTATAGATGCCGACCATGGGCTCACCCACGGCGTCGATGATGTCCTGGTCCGCGGTAAAGGGCGAAGAGATCAGGATGATGTCCTTGTTCAGCCCTGCCCCCATGAACTGCTTGATGAAATTGATGCCCATGCCACCGGGCTGGAAGATGTAGACGGCATCAGGCTTGGCAGCGCGCAGCTGGGCCAGTTCGGCGGCGAAATCCAGCTGGCCGACGCGGGTGTAGATCTCTTAGTTCACGGCTTCATTATAGACACGCTTGAAGCCATTGACCGCATCTTTGCCCGCTGGGTAGTTGGGTGCGAGCACCACGACTTTTTGGTAGCCCTTGTCAGCCGCATGCTGGCCAGCGGCCTCGTGCATGGCATCGTTTTGGTAGCTGGTGCCAAAAAAGTACGGATTGCATTGCTTGCCCGCCAGCTGGCTGGGGCCGGGATTGGCCGAAAGGAAGGGCACTTTTGCGCCAAACACTGTGGGGCCAACGGCCAACACCACGTTGGAACCGACGGGGCCGGTGAAGACATCCACCTTCTCGCGCTTGATGAAGCGGTCTGCCACCTGGCGGGCGGTTTCGGGATTGCCAGCGGTGTCAGCCTGGATCAATTCCACCGGCACACCACCCAATTGGTTGCCCAGCAGCTTGACGCCCAGATTCAGACCATCGCGAATTTCTGCCCCGGGGCCGGCAAACGGGCCGGAAATATCAAGAGCCACGCCCACCTTGATGGGGTCAGCGGCCAAAGCCAGGGAAGACGCAGTCAATGCCGCCATGGCGGTGGCACGCAGGGCAAAAGTGCGGATGGTGGTGTGCATGTCTCTTTTTTGATCACTGTTGTTGCAATGTGCCGCAGACGGGCTGCGCGCGCGTGGGCGCAAGACTACACAGGGCCGGCCCGCTTGGGGAGCACTTTATGGACAGTGCCCCCATCGTTGGTGCATTACCAACACTGCCAACACTGACCCAGCAGCACGGAGGCGCGATCAGGGCAAGGCCAGTCCCATCAACTCCAGGGCCGTGCGGTGCACGACGGATTGCGGCTCGGCCAGCTGCAGCGGCAAGTCGAAATGGTTTGTGGCGGGTGCCTCCACCCACTGCCCCGGCAGGCAGCGCGCCTGCCAAGCTGCCAAATACTCGTGCGACTGGCGGTGAAATTCGCGGCTTTCAAATTCGCCACAGGTGACGCGCAACTGGCATTGGCCATGGGTTGAACTGTCGGGCAGATGAAAACGCGGGCTGTTGCGCATGGCCGCGGCATCATCGAGCTGCATCCAGCCATTGATATGGGTGTGCAGCAGCGGCTGCAGATCAAACAGGCCGCTCAACGGAAATGCCGAGCGTGGTGCAGCCTGGGCGGGCAAGTCATAGTCTTCCTGCCAGCCCTTGGCCAGCAGCATGCCGACCAAATGGCCGCCTGCGGAGCTGCCGCAGACACAAATATTGCGGGCGTCTCCCCCATAGATGGCGATATTGCGCACCACCCAGGCAAAGGCTTGGCGCATTTGATCGACGATATGGTCCAGCGTGACCGCCGGCGCCAAGTCGTAATCAGGCACGACCACCATGGCACCTGCCCGGGTGAGTGCAGGCGCCATGAAGGCTGAGTCATTCTTGCTCAATGCGCGCCAGTAACCGCCGTGAATGAAAATAAAAACAGGAGCGCCTTGCGCTGATGTTGAAGGCGTTTGCGGTAGATAAATATCCAGAACGTCTGTCTGACGAGTACTGTAAGCTATGTTTCTGATAGCACCACGCAATGCGAATGCGGCCTGGCTTTCCTGGCTGTAGCGCGCAATCAGGGCCCCTGCATCCTGCACGCTGGCGCGGGCATTGTATTGACGGTCGTAGTACTGCTGGTCAGGGTGTGGAGTGCTTGCGTGCATGCTGTGCCTTGGGTTGAAGGCTTGTTTTTAGCAGGCTGCACGGACGATAAAAAGCAAACCCTGACACTTTGCTGCAAAACCTGCGGGGCGTCAGCCTTAGCCGGGCAGCTGCGCAATCACCTTGATTTCAAACTGGAAGCCATACAGCCATGTGACGCCCACACCTGTCAGCGCCGGGTATGGCGCCTGCCCCCAGTAGTCGGGCAACACTTTCCATAATGTGTCGAGGTGCTTTTCAGGGTCGACCAGATACAGCGTGACATCCACCACATGGTCGAACGTACAGCCGGCCGCTGCCAGTACGGCGTTGAGGTTGTCGAAGGCCAAACGCATTTGTTTTTCGATGTCCGGCTCGGGGGCGCCATCTTCTCGGCTACCGACCTGGCCCGATACATACAACATGCCATTGGCGCGGACGGCAGCGCAATAGCGGTTTTTTTCGTACAGGGCTTGTTTGCCTGCAGGGTAGACAGCGTCACGGCGATACATGTTGATTGCTTTCTATATTGAAACAATCAAAGCATAGGCGGCCATGAATATCGTGATTAGTAGGCAGTTTTGCATAATATTTTCCCGAATCCGGGACAATGGCAGGTATGCAACCCGATCTCCACGAACTGCTGATTTTTGCTCGTGTGGTGCAGGACGGCAGCTTTACACGCGCCGCCCAGTCACTGCGGCTGCCCAAGACCACCGTCAGCCGCAAAGTACAGGAACTGGAAGCGCGGCTGGGTTTCCCGCTCATGCACCGCACCACGCGCAAAAGCACGCTGACGGAGGCAGGCAGCGTGCTGTATGAGCACGCACAGCGCGTGGCGGCAGAATTGAAAGAAGCACAAAGCGCCATGGAGCAACTCAGCCATGGCCCCCAAGGTCACTTGCGTGTGAGTGCGCCCCACTCGTTTGCGATTGCGTGGATTACGCCATTGTTGGCGGAGTTTTATGCGCTCTACCCCCATGTACGCATTGAACTGCTCCTGGGTCATGAGCCTCTGGATGTGCTGAGCAAGGAAATTGATGTGGCACTGCGGCTGGGGAACCTGCCAAGCTCCGGCCTGGTGGCACGGCGACTCGCCACTTTTCGCATGCAGATTTACGCAAGCCCCACGTATGTGCAGCGCTATGGCGCCCCCCAACACCCGGATGAACTGATCCAGCACCGTGCTTTGGTGCTGCCTTTGGCGCGCCAGGATCAGCGCTATGTGTGGAAGCTGCGCAGGCATGAGCATCCGGGCTCCGCGCTGGAGGCGTTTGCAGTGCACCCGATTTTGGAAGCCAGTGATCCGGAAGCCCTGTATGCCCCCATGCTCAGCGGCATGGGGCTGATGCAGATCATGAGCATCAACATGCAGCGCTATGTGGCAGCGGGACAGGCCGTGCCCGTGCTCAGCGACTGGATTGGACCCGAGCCTGCATTCAGCGCCGTTTTTCCGCGCGGCCATGGCCGATCACCCAAGGTGCGGGCCTTTCTGGATTTTTTGATTGAGCGCCTGCATTTTGGCGAGCAGGCCCAGGTGCCCCGTGCCTTCAATTCTCCACAGAATGCTGGATTGGTGGCGCCGTAGCAGAGGCTGGATTAGTGCCTGCAACTGTTGCGCCGGGCCACATGGACAGCACCAAGTCTGCAACCGCTTTCAGCTTTTCTCGGGAAAAGCCCGCTTTGGCCTGCACGGCCATGCCGTGCGTTACGGCGCACACGTAGGCCGCCAAGCTGGTGCAGTCTGCATCTGCAGGTAAATCGCCTTCGCGCAGTGCCTGCTCCAGGCGCTCTCGCAGCCGGACTTCCCCCTTTTCACGGGCGGCAAACATCGCCTGGCGCACTGTCTCCGCATCATCCGTGCCTGCCAATGCACCATGCACGGCCAAGCAGCCACTGTGTTCGGGAAACTGGGTGTTGAGCATGACCGCATGGTGCAGGATGGATGCCACCACCTCACGCGAAGTGGGCAATTCCAACGATTGCGGGAAAAAGTTCAGGTAGCGCGTGTAGTAGCGCTCCAGGGCTTTCAGAAACAAAGCCTCTTTATTGCCAAACGCAGAGTACAGCGCTGGTCGCTCCACTCCAATGGCCTGGGTCAGATCACTGTACGAGGCACCTTCATAACCCTTGCGCCAGAACACACACAGGGCAGCGTCCAGCGCCTGTTCCACATCGAATTCGCGTTGACGCCCCATGGATGGCCTCCACAAATTTCATAACGACCGATATTAAACCACTTGACACTGCTGGAGCATTAACATAACGTTCGTTACGTAATGAGCGTTATGGAATAAACCGATGTCCGGTGAAACGCGCTCAGCTACGCACACACAAGGGGATTTCATGCAGGAGCACACACTCAAAGGCAAAGTCGCGCTGATCACCGGAGGCTCGCGCGGCTTGGGGGCACACACGGCGCAGGCCATGGCCGCTCTGGGGGCGGACATCGCCATCAGCTACCTCCACGCTGCCGAGCAGGCACATGCGCTGGTGAAGCAACTGAAAGCCAAAGGCGTGCGTGCCCTGGCCATTCAGAGCGATCAAGCAGATACCGGTGCAGTCCAAGCTCTGGTGGACCAAGTGATGAAGCACTTTGGCCGCTTGGATATTTTGGTCAACAACGCTGGGGTCGCCGTGCAAGGCCAAAAGGTGGACGACCCTGCCCTACGCCATGAACAACTGGACTGGCAGTGGCGGGTGAATGTTCTGG
>JAEYRT010000218.1 GCA_023435325.1 Pseudomonadota bacterium
GACCAGATATACCAGCATCCGCGAATTGCTTAATTAAAATCTCAGGAGGCTTTTTCAACTCGTCGGCAAAATATCCAAGCGACCCTTTTTTGTATTTTGATTTCACTTCGTGTCTACCGAAAAACTCTTCATAAATACGTCTTTCATTCACGAAATCAACGAAGGGATTTATTAAATTTATTCTTCGATTATCTAACTGCTCAAATAATTTTTTCTTACGTTTTTTCATATTTAAAAATCAAATACCATGAACTCTACCGTTATTTACTTTAAAAATAACGCGCGCGCAAGCGTCGCGCCCCAACATTGTGGAAGTCCTTCATATTTCCGGCGGCTGTTTGAACGCAGCGACGCAGGAGCGCAGTGAGTTCCGCCGGACAGCCGTCGGCAGACGCGCTTCTTTGGTGACTTTCTTGTCGCGGACAAGAAAGTTACTCGCCCGCCGGTGCGACGAACCGGCCTCGGACAGCAATGCGAAAGCAAACGACAAAACAAGAAACAACGAACAAAAAAATAGCTGCTACCGCTTACTGCATAAGCGCTAACAGCCATTTTGGCTAATAACTTTTAAAAGCTATTTACAGCACACGCGCCCGCACGCTCTTGCCTTTGACACGGCCATTGTTCAGCTTGGCACAGGCTTCAGCCGCAATCCGGCGATCCACCGCCACGTACGTCGAAAAATCATTCACACTGATCTTGCCAATCTGCTCCTTGGCATAACCAAAATCCGCGCACATCGCACCCATCACGTCGCCAGCGCGAATCTTTTCCTTGCGGCCACCAATGATCTGAATGGTCATCATCGGGGGGAGCAAAGCACCACCCGCGGCAGGTGTGAGTTCTGCCACTTCAAACCACTCAGAAGGGCGCGACTGCAGTTGCTCGATCTTGGCCACATAGGGCATTTCATCCATGGCGACCAAGTTCAGCGCTAAGCCCTCAGCATCGCCACGACCGGTGCGGCCAATGCGGTGGATGTGCACTTCGGCGTCGGGGGTGACGTCCACATTGATCACGCAAGCCAGGTTGGCAACGTCCAGACCGCGTGCGGCCACGTCGGTGGCAACCAAGACGCTGCAGCTGCGGTTGGCAAACTGCACCAGCACTTCGTCGCGCTCGCGTTGTTCCAGCTCGCCAAACAGGGCCAGGGCGCTGATGCCTTGGGCTTGCAGTTGCGTCACCACCTCGCGACATTGCTGCTTGGTATTGCAAAACGCAATGGTCGATTCGGGGCGGAAGTGCGCGAGCATCTGCGCCACCACGTCCACCTTTTGCTTGGCGGGCGCTTCGTACCAGCGTTGCTCGATCTTTTGAGTGCTGTGCTGGGCAGCCACTTTCACCATCTCAGGTTCGCGCATGAAGCGTTTGGCCAGTGCGGCGATGTCATCGGGGTAGGTGGCCGAGAACAGCAGGGTCTGGCGCGCTTCGGGGCATTGCTCGACGACGGTGGTGATGTCGGCATAAAAGCCCATGTCCAGCATGCGATCGGCTTCGTCCAGCACCAGGGTCTGGATGTTGGAAATATCGAGCGCGCCGCGGTCGATCAGGTCCATCACGCGGCCAGGGGTGCCGACGACAATGTGGGCGCCGTTTTCCAGACTGGCGATCTGGTTGCGCGTAGGCACACCGCCGTAGACGGAGACGACCTTGATGTTCTCCTGCGCGCGGGCCAGGCGGCGGATTTCAGTGGCGACCTGATCGGCCAGCTCGCGCGTGGGGCATAGCACCAAGCCTTGCACGGCAAACCAGCGCTGGTTCAGACGCTCAAGCAGGGGCAGGCCGAAGGCGGCCGTCTTGCCGCTGCCGGTGCTGGCCTGGGCAATCAGGTCTCGGCCACGCAGCGTCAGGGGCAGGCTGGCAGCCTGGATGGGCGTCATTTGCTCATAGCCCAGTGACTGCAGGTTCTGCAAGGTGGCGGGATGGAGGGTGAGCGAAGCAAACGCCGCAGAAGCAGCTGCGCCCGTGGCGCTGGTGGAAGTAGTCATAGTCGCGGATTATCCGGTGGCTATGTCGGCAACGTGAGGGGTGGGTCAATCGTCCTGGGGCGGCTGGGCACTCAAGCTGCGCTCGTAGACCGTATCTACGCCTTCAGGCAGCAACTCAATGCGTGCATGCAAGCCAGGCACGGCCGCCATCAGTGCCGCTTCGGTGCGCGTGCGCCAGCGCGCGGCCTGGAACAGGCTCCAGTCGCCAGGTACATGCAGGTGCACATCGACGAAGCTGCGCTCGCCAGCCTGGCGGGTCAACAGGCTGTCAAATTCGATTTCGGACTGGGTTTCAGCCTGTGCCGCCTGCACCTGCTGTCGCAACACAGCCTCGACGGCCTGCAATTGCTCCGCTTCCATAGCCGTATCCATCAAACCTTGCGAAGCGCGCCAGACCAGCTCGCCGCCGTGCCACAGAATGTTCAGCCCCACCAGGAAACCCACCAGAGGGTCCAGCCACAACCAGCCGGTTACGCCTGCCAGCAGCAAGCCCACCACCACGCCTACGGAGGTGTAAACGTCGGTCATCAGGTGCTTGGCATCGCCTTCCAGCGCCATGGAACGGTGCTCGCGCGCGCTGCGCAGCATCACCCAGGCCAAAGCACCGTTGAGTACCGTACTCAGCAGCGACAAGGCCACACCCCAGTCCACACGTTGCAGCGGCTGGGGATGCAGCCAACGGTCCACGCTGGCCCAGATGATGGCGACACTGGCGCCCACCACCAGCAGGCCTTCAAAGCCCGCCGAAAAGTATTCGGCCTTGCTGTGCCCGTAGGGATGGTCATCGTCGGCCGGGCGCTTGGCAATGGTGACCATGGCCAGCGCAAACATGGCACCAGCCAGGTTCACAAAGGACTCCAGCGCATCCGACAGCAAGCCCACGGAACCCGTGACATA
>JAEYRT010000227.1 GCA_023435325.1 Pseudomonadota bacterium
GCCCACCACAGCCCACCTGCAATAAAGAGGACGAGCACGACGGACAAGGGAACCAAGAGGTACAGAATTTCCACAACTATCCTTCAATCAGACTACGACAGAAGTCGATGGCGATGGCGAAGCAAAAGGAGGTGCTGCTTCCTCAGCTTGCACGGGCTCTGGCACCACTGCATCAAGTTTTAGCGGCCGGGCAAGGCGCGCTGCATTGAGCACCACCAACAACGAACTCAACGCCATGCCCAGGCCAGCCAGCCATGCAGGCATCCATCCCATCATGGCCAAGGGAATTGAGGTCAGGTTGTAAAAGGCAGAACCCCACAAGTTCTGGCGCACGATGCGCAGCGTTTTGCGCGCCAGCGTCACGGTCTGCTGTATCAGTTCCAGGTTGTCGCCAAGTACCACGAAATCTGCGCGTGCCTGCGCCAATGGCACGGCACGGCCAAAAGCAAACGACACATTCGCACCAGCCAGCACGGGGCCATCATTCAGTCCATCGCCCACCATGCCGACATGCAAACCCTGCTGTTGCAAAGTGCGGATAGCTTGCAATTTCGATTGCGGCGAGCACTCTGCTTGGTAGTGGGTCATTTGCAATGCCTGCGCAATGCGTGCTACGGCATGCTGACCATCCCCCGACAGCAACCGTACGCCAACGCCTTGTTGCTGCAAAGTGCTGATAACCTGCGCAGCTTCCGCACGCAACCCTTCGTTGAGCTCAAAATGTGCCAAGGCATGCAGGGTTTGGGATGCCCCTTCCTTTGCCAGATACACAGCTTGCATTCCAACCGTTGCAGGGCTCGCACCTGCGAAGGCCCGAGAGCCCAGACGCACCCACATGGGCACTGAGGAATTCCCTCCTACTTCTTGCACCTGCGCTCTGAGGCCTTGGCCGCTCACCTCTTCGACAGCCAAGACCTTCCACTTGGCTTGCCACTCCCGACCATAACTGGCCACTGCGCGTGATACAGGGTGGCGCGAATGCTGCGCCAAGGCAGCTGCCAAGCCGCGCAGCCATTGTTCTTCACACCCAACCTGTGCCTGCATGGCTGAGACCTGCATGCCATCGCGCGTTAGCGTGCCGGTTTTATCGAAAACCAACTGATCCACTCCAGCCAACGCCTCGAGCCCCTGCAGATTACGCACCAACACTCCATGTCGAGCCAAGGTGCCAGCAGCGGTCAGCATAGCGACAGGTGTAGCCAAAGACAAAGCGCATGGGCAGGTCACGATGAGCACCGCGGCAGCAACCATCAGCGCCTGACCAGGGTCCGTGGGCCACCAATACACAGCAGCCGCTATGGCCAGTCCTACCACCACCAACAAAAACGGCCCCGCGACTTTGTCGGCCAGCATGGCAAGACGCGGTTTCTGGGTGGAGGCACTTTCCATCAAATCCACAATTTGTGCGAACTTGGTTTGGGTCCCCAGAAGTTCCACGCGCACTTGCACAGGAGCGGACAGGTTATAGCTGCCTGCAATCACACGGTCCCCTTGTGCACGCGAAAGCGGACGTGATTCCCCAGTCAACAATGCCTCATCAGCATTGGTGCGACCTTGCACAATCACACCATCCACCGGAAACGCTTCCCCTGGCAAGATGCGCAACACATCACCCACGGCAACATGGCGCAAGGTCACACGTTCAAAGCTACCGTCAGATTGCTGTTTTTCCACACTGTCCGGCAAACGGTTGAGCACCGCATCCAAAGCACCCGCCGTGCGGTCACGCAGTCGTATCTCCAGCCAGCGCCCTGTGAGCAAAAAGCACACGAACATGGTCAGCGAATCGTAGAACACCTCTTTGCCAAACACGCCTTCTGGCTCAAACGTGCCAATGGTGCTGACCACAAAAGTAATCAACATACCCAACGCCACAGGCATGTCCATGCTGATGCGTCGCTGCTTTAAATCACGCCAGGCACCACTGAAAAACGGCCCACACGCAAAAATCAGCATGGGAATGCAAATTACCCAGGAAGCCCAGCGAAGCAAGCGCTCATACTCCATGAGGAGGTCACCAGGCTGCGCGTCGTAAGCGGGCCATGCGTACATCATCACCTGCATCATGCAGAACGTGGCCAGAAGCCAGCGCCACAAGGCTTTACGGTTTTGGGCATTACGGATTTCACGCGCCAATGCATCTCGCGCAGGTACGGCGCGGTATCCGGCCTTTTGCACGGCTGCCATCCATTGCGAAGGGCGTACCTGACGCGCATCCCACACCACACGGGCACGCTTGGCAGCGGCGCTCACTTCAGCGCGCTGCACGCCTGGCACTGCGCGCAAGGCATCTTCAATTGTCAGTGCACACGTAGAGCAATACATACCCTCCAGCGCAACTTGCGAATCCCATATCGACACGTTTGCTGGGGCATTGGCATCATTTCCTGGCTGGCTAGCTGGCTTTCCGAAAGCACTCCACTCCGCAGGATCGTCCAGCAAATGCAAATCGCTGTATGCAGGTGGATCAGCTGCGTCAAATGCCGCCGCTGCCTGAGACAGGATGGGCTGGGAGGATGCTTCAGACATAGGGTGAGCGTATCCATGAATACCCTCAACAACATTGACATACATCAAGGCTCAAGACCATGCTCTCCCTATGCTGTCCTCGTTACAAAGCCCAAAAACCTGGAGATAAGAAATGTACGAACGTATTTTGGTAGCTACTGATGGCACCCCTCTGTCTGACAAAGCAGTGCGTCATGCCATGGATCTGGCCAAGCTCACAGGCGCCTCTGTCGTGGCATTGAAAGTGGTTCCCCGTTATCCCCAAAGCTACTTTGAAGGCGGGGCCACTCTGGAACGGTCTGAAATCAAACGCGTGGAAACGCAATGGGCAGAACAAGCGCAGCTCATGCTCAACAAGATCAAAGCCGAAGGCAAAGCCATGGGAGTCAGTGTCAAAACTACCATTGCCAAATCCGACCTGATCGCCGAATCCATCATTTCGGTGGCCCAGAAACAAAATGCAGATCTCATCGTGATGGCGTCCCATGGACGCAAAGGAATCAAGCGTTTGTTGCTGGGCAGCGAAACCCAGCACGTGCTGACTCACTCACAAGTGCCGGTACTGGTGCTGCGCTGAGCCTCCCGGCATTGCCGATCTGCTCTAGCCAACAAAAAAGGGATCTTCAGGATCCCTTTTTTGTTTCACTGGGTTAGCTCTGCCCCTTGAGCATCCAGACATCGCAATGAGAGCCGCGCTTTTTCATGCAGCTGCAAAACACCCGCATTGAAATGTGAAGCACGGCCCAGCAAAGTGCCATGCGCCTCAGTGTCACAGGTATAGATGGCCGCGACCTCATTCAGAAAAGCCAGCTTGGACACCCATCCAAACACATCGTCTGAACACACCACAATGCCGGGGCGCCACTTGGCAATGACTACACCCGCCACGTCCTGCGCAGCGTCTGCCGGCAACACCACCACCTCACGCTGTATATGCGCGGCAGCAGCCAGCACGGCTGCTTGAGCCTGACCACCAGGCAGCATGCACAGAATGGGGGTATCAGGCCCTGCAGGCACAGCAGCAAACAACTGAGCAATTTGCGCAGCATGAAGCTGCCATTGGGGCAGAAGATTCTCTATTGCGATCAATTCAGACATGTAAAGATTGCGTCCATCAGCGCACACGATTCAAAAGCTTGGCGAACGCTTTGCAAGAAATGCGTCTATGCCTTCACGGTGCTCTTCGGAATCTGCATAGGCATAAGGTGCTGTCGGTATCCCCCCTGAAGCCAGGGTCCGCATGGTTTGCTTGTTCAAACGCGCAGCTTGGGGGGCCAGGCTGGCTATGCGCAAAGCCGTGCGTTGCACCTGAACTTTTAAGTCTGCAGCACTTTGTGGCGCTACACACCAACCGGCAGCAGCCATCTCCTGAGCACTGAATACGGCTGCTTCTAGCAGCATGCGCTGCGCGGTATGACGCCCTACTGCACCGGCAACCAATTGCATTTCTTTAGGCGCCATGGGAAAGCCCAGTTTGGCGATGGGTGCGCCAAACTTGGCGTCATCCGCAACCAACCGCACATCACAGCAGCTGGCGATCTCCACACCTGCCCCCATGCATGCCCCTTGAATGCTGGCAACCAAAGGCACATCACAGGTCAACATGGCGTTGAGGGCACCCCACACTTCCTGTTCATGAAAGTGTGCCAGGTTCTCAGTCTGAAAGCGAAAATCTGGATATTCGGAGATATCACCGCCTGCGCAAAAGGCCCCACCTGCGCCTTGCACCACCACACAGCGTACCGCCGGATCTCGTTGCAAGCCTTCGAATACCTGGCGCAACTGCTGCCACATACTGCGCGTCATGGCATTGAGACGTTGAGGGTTGGCAATCTCCACCAGCCATATGCCGTGTGCCGCGCCATCGGCACACTCCCAGAGGCGACTTGTAATTTGTGCAGTCACGCTCAGACCTCACCCACTGGCTTGAACATCAGATTGCTCAGCCCCACGTCTTTCAATGCCTGGGCCCAATGCAGCGTTTCCTGCCTGACCATGTCGGAAAAGTCATGGCCGTACATATCGCCCCAGCGTATGCGCAAATTCTGAAAACTGGCTTGCAACACTTCGTCCTGCCCCATGCGCTGGCACACTTCGATCACAGCACTGGCTGTGCGATCAGGCAGCGCTTGCGGTGCAAAAATCCCATACCAAGTCACACTGTCGAGCACTTCCAGCCCGATTTCCTGTGCACACGGCACGTCGGGAAGCACTTCGGAGCGTTCGTGCCCCGACACCAGCAGTGCCTTCAAACGTCCGCTGCGCACGTGAGGCAGGCAGGAGATCAAACCGTCAACCATCATGTCAGCTGCACCGGTGAGCAGATCCTGCAACGCCGGGCCCGAGCCGCGAAAGTGCACAAATTCGAATTCCAGTTGTTCGCGGCGCTTGAGCAGCTCGGAGTAGATGTGGCTGGATGAACCCATGCCTGCAGTTGCCATGCGATAGCGTACGGGCTTGCGAGCAAGCTCCAGCATCCACTCCATGATGGTTCGGGAACGCATGCGCGCAGGGTTGACCAGCAGCACCTGGGGAATTTTTGCCACCAGCGCCAGAGGGCGCAGCGCCTCCATGAAATCAAACTCCTCCTCAGGCATGAGCGCACGCGCCGCCGCCAGATGGCTGCCCCCCATGAGCAAGGTCTGCCCGTCTATGGCGGCTTTGGCCACCATGGCCGCAGCCATCAATCCACCTGTACCGCTTTGATAGTTCAACCGCATGCTTTGGCGGGTGTTGCGTTCAAACGCCTTGGACAGATGCTTGGCCAAAATGGCACTGGTGCCACCAACAGGGTATGGCACGATCATCTGCACTGGCTGCCTGGGCCATGCATTGCTGCGCGTCTGCGCAGCACTGTTTTGCGCCCAGACAGAAGGGGCCAAGGCTGCACTGGTCAGCCATTGCAAACAGGCACGCCGATCGACCACCTCACACGCTCACTTTCTTATTGGTTAGCAGATTGTGCCGCGCATCAACTCTGCGTGCGCTGCTTTGCCCAGAACCACATGGCAGCGCCTCCCACCACCATGGGTACACACAGCCATTGCCCCATGCTCATGCCCAAAGACAGAATGCCCAGGTAGGCATCCGGCTCACGGAAATACTCTGCAATGAAGCGGAAAGCGCCGTACCCCATCAGGAACACAGCAGCAACCTGACCGGGCTTGCGCTCCTTTTGCGCATACAGCCACAGCAATACAAACAGCAGCAGACCTTCGAGCAAGAACTGGTAAATCTGCGAAGGATGCCGTGGCAGCATGGAGCCACTTTGCGGAAACACCATGCCCCAGGGCAAGTCCGGGTTGGCAAAGCGTCCCCACAATTCTCCGTTGATGAAGTTGCCGATACGGCCTGCAGCCAGACCGGTAGGTACGCAAGGTGCCACGAAATCAACCACCTGCAACCAGGAGCGCTTGCGTGCGTGTGCAAACCAAAGCATGGCGGCAATCACCCCCAGCAGGCCTCCATGAAAGCTCATGCCGCCTTCCCAGATCGCGAACACCTCCAGAGGGTGGCTGAAGTAATAAGCAGGTTTGTAGAACAGGCAGTAGCCCAGACGCCCGCCCACAATGACGCCCACGACCCCGTAAAACAGCAAATCCTCCACGTCGCGCCGCGACCATGCATGTTCGCCTTGCAACCGGTTGAAAGGCGGGTGCTGAAGTCTGCGTGTACCCAGCCACAGAAAAAGCCCGAAGGCGGCCAGATAGGTCAAGCCATACCAGTGGATGGCAACCGGCCCCAGTTGCAGGGCCACGGGATCAAACTGTGGATACATCAGCATGGCATGCATTGTGCCGCAGGCTGGTGCTTCCAATCTGGCACTTAGGCGGCACAATGCATGCCATCGCAAATGATTCTGCGTTTCGCACGCATGCAATGCGTCATGCAGGGGCATCTTGCAGACACGCGCGGGGCTGACATGCACAGCCTCATACTTGTTGCTATTGCTCCACAACACCCCTACTGCTTATGCAAGGTCACCCTGATGTCATCCACTGCTTGAACGAACTCCTGCGCGGAGAGTTGGCAGCACGCGATCAGTACTTCATCCACTCGCGCCAATATGAAGACCAGGGCTTCATGCGGTTGTACGAACGCATCAGCCACGAAATGGAAGAAGAAACGCAGCACGCTGACGTGATCCTGCGTCGTGTACTGTTTTTGGGTGGCAAGCCCGATATGCGCCCCCATGCGTTCACACCGGGAGAGACCGTCGAAGAAATGCTGCGCAAAGACCTGGCGGTGGAATACCAAGTGCGCGACAACCTGCGCGCTGCCATGGCGCTGTGCGAAAAGCACCATGACTTCCAGTCGCGTGACTTGCTGCTGGCACAGCTCAAAGACACCGAGGAAGACCATGCCTACTGGCTGGAAAAGCAGCTGGGCCTGATTCAGATGCTGGGCTTGCCCAACTACCTGCAAGCCCAAATGGGCACGACGGCCTGAGGTCTCCCTGTACAAAGAAAGCGCCCTTCGGGGCGCTTTCTCATGCTTCAGGCCTTTGCAACAAGTGCACTGCCACTATTCTTTGAGCCACGCCTCGACTTCTTTGGACGCTGGCACCTTGCCTTGCGCCAAAGACGCTCGGTGCCGGTCCAGCCGCTTGAGGTCATACAGATAATTCACCATCAAGCCCAACGACTGCTTGATGCCCTTGCTAGACACATCAGCCGCCCAGTTGATG
>JAEYRT010000268.1 GCA_023435325.1 Pseudomonadota bacterium
CCCAGCAGCAGCATGGTTTCATTCTTCAGCTCGGTGGTCGTGACCGCTTCCTGCTGCGCCAGCGGATGGTTGCTGGGCACTGCGGCCATGAACGGCTCGTCATACAGCGGCGCCATGGCCAGGCCGGTATCGGGAAAAGGCTCGGCCACGATAGCGCAGTCGATCTCGCCTGTGCGCAGCATCTCCAGCAGCTTCTGCGTGAAGTTCTCCTGCAGCATCAAAGGCATCTGGGGCGTCATCTTGATGGAGTGGCGCACCAGTTCGGGCAAGAGGTAGGGGCCAATCGTGTAGATCACCCCCAGGGTCAGCACGCCGGACAGCGGATCCTTGCCGCGCTTGGCGATTTCCTTGATTTCTGCCGCCTGTTCCAGCACGCTTTGCGCTTGGCGCACGATGGATTCACCCAGTGGTGTAACCGTGACTTCACCTGCGCTGCGCTCGAAAATCTTGACGTCCAGCTCTTCTTCCAGCTTCTTGATGGCCACTGACAAGGTCGGCTGGGATACATAGCAGGCGTCGGCTGCACGTCCGAAGTGCTTTTCACGGGCAACGGCAACAATGTATTTAAGTTCTGTAAGCGTCATTTGTTTTAAGTATGCCTATCAAGACTGAAATGGCTATTGTGCATTTTTGTAATCGAATGTATAGCATCCATGCGCTGACAGACCTTCCGGCCAAGCGCCACCCCATAGAAAACCGCACTTGTCCTACGCCTTGAGGAACTCGGATTTCGCGCCCAACCAGCGCTGGATATGCATTTTCGCCAGGTGGGGATAGCGTTCCAGCATCGTAGGAGCAAGTTCACGCGCCCATTCCAGCAAGGCGAAGTCCTTGTCCAGATCGGCAAAACGCAGCATCGCATCACCCGACTGGCGCGCTCCCAGGAACTCTCCAGGGCCGCGGATTTCCAGATCACGCCTTGCAATTTCAAAGCCATCGTTGGTTTCCGCCATGGCACGCAAACGCTCCTTGCCGGTTTCTGACAGCTTGCCGCTGTCGCCCACCGAATACAGCAGCACGCAAGCCGAGGCCGCCGCACCGCGCCCCACGCGTCCGCGCAGCTGGTGCAGCTGGGAAAGGCCAAAGCGCTCCGCGTGCTCGATCACCATCAGCGAGGCATTGGGCACATCCACACCCACTTCGATCACCGTGGTTGAGACCAGCACGCCCATGATGCCTGCAGTGAACAACTCCATCACGGCCTTCTTTTCCGCCTGCGGCATGCGCGAATGCAGCAGACCCACGGTCACGCCGGGCAGTGCCTCGCTCAGGTCCATATGGGTGGCTGTTGCGTTGGACAGATCCAAAGCCTCGCTCTCTTCGATCAGCGGGCATACCCAGTACACCTGCCGGCCGGCTGCCACCTGGGCGCCAATACGGGCTATGACCTCGTCCTTGCGGCTGTCGGAAATGACCTTGGTGACGATCGGCGTGCGTCCGGGAGGCAGCTCGTCGATCACCGAGACATCGAGATCGGCGTAGTAGCTCATCGCTAGGGTCCGCGGAATAGGCGTGGCGCTCATCATTAGCAGATGCGGCTCCAGCCCCTGGTGTGCCAGCTTCTGACGCAGCGCCAGGCGCTGTGCCACGCCGAAGCGGTGCTGCTCATCGATGACGGCCAGCGCAAGGTTGTGAAACTGCACCTGCTCCTGGATCACGGCGTGCGTGCCCACCACCAGGGCTGCCTCGCCGCTGGCCACCAGCTCCAGCATGGCCGCACGTTCCTTCTTCTTTTGCGCCCCGGACAGCCATGCCACCTTTTTGCCCAGCGGCGCCAGAATCGGCTCCAGCCAGCCCACAAGCTTGCCAAAGTGCTGTTCGGCCAGGATTTCGGTCGGCGCCATCAGCGCGCACTGCCAGCCCGAGGCAATGCAGACCATGGCCGACATGGCAGCGACCACGGTCTTGCCCGAACCCACATCGCCCTGCAGCAGGCGGTGCATGGGGATGGCGCGGGCCATGTCCTCGGCGATTTCCCGACATACGCGCTGCTGGGCACTGGTCAGGCCGAAGGGCAGTTGCTCAAGGAACTGCTCGACCAGGGTCCGCTCGCCCGCTGAGACGGACGGCACAGACAGTTGCGGGGCCCTGAGCGCTGCCCGCTCCTGCTTGGAGCGGTACTGGGACAGCTGCTGCGCCAGCAGTTCTTCGGCCTTGAGCCGCTGCCATGCCGGGTGCGAGTGGTCTTCCAGGGTTGACAGCGCCACATCGGGCGTGGGGTGGTGCAGGAAAGCCAGCGCTTCGCGCAAACCCATCAAAGGCTGCAGCCCGTTCTCCCCCCAATAGCTCATGACCGGTGGCTGCGTGCCCGGCGGCAGGGTTTCAGGCAGCTGCACCCGCTGCAGGGCACTGGCAATGGCACGCCGCAGATACGGCTGTGGCAGACCGGCCACCGTGGGATACACCGGCGTCAGCGCCTGGGGCAGTTCACCGCCTGCCACCTTGAAGGCCGGATGCATCATCTGCCGCCCCCAGAAGCCGCCTTTGATCTCACCCCGGATACGCAATAGAGTGCCGACAGCCATGGTTTTTTGCTGCGATGGATAAAAGCTGAAGAACGTCAGCACACAGGTGCCTGTGCCATCATCGACGGTGACTTTGAGCATGCGCCGGGGGCGCAGCTGCACCTCGCAATGCGTGACCGTGGCTTCAATCTGCACCGTGTCACCATCCCGTGCGTTGCGCAGCAAAGTGAGCCTGGTTTCATCCTCATAGCGCAGCGGCAAATGCAGCACCAGGTCAATATCACGCACCAGTCCCATTTTCTGCAGGGCTTGCTGGGCAGCGCTGGGTGCGGTTTTCTTAGGCTTGGATGCGGGCGTTGCAGACATGAAAATTTATGGCGGTTAGGGCCGCTGACGGTACTGAAAAGACTAACATGTCGAGCTTCTTTTTCTCACTGTTATGCAGTCGGTTTGAAGCACATTTATGCTGAAAAAAATTCGTGTGGAACAACTCAAAGTCGGCATGTACGTTCACGCGTTGTGCGGCACTTGGTTATCGCATGACTTCTGGCGGACTTCGTTTGCGTTGGACAGGCTGGATTCGCTTTTGAAGCTGCGCTCCAGCCCGGTGAAGGAAGTCTGGATCGACACAGACCGCGGACTGGACCTGAGCGACCCGGCAATCAGCTCCGCCATTGATGCTTCCATCAAAAGCACCAAGCCTAGTACTTTGGAAGAAGAACTGCGTCGTGCCACGGAAATCTGCGCCGATGCACGCGAGATCATGGTGCACATGTTCAGCAAGGTGCGTGTGGGCCAGAGCATGGACATGGCCACCGCGCAGGAACTGGTGACCGCCATTGCCAACTCCGTGCAGCGCCACCCCGAAGCCTTGATCAGCATCGCGCGCCTGAAAACCACGGACAACTACACCTATATGCACTCCGTGGCCGTGTGCAGCCTGATGGTGGCCCTGGCACGCAACATGGGCATGAACACGGCACAGGTGCAGCAGGCCGGCCTGGCCGGGTTGCTGCATGACATTGGCAAGGCCGAGATTGACCTGGACATTCTCAACAAACCCGGCCCGCTGGACGAAGCCGAGATGGGCCAGATGAAGCTGCACCCCGTCAAGGGCCATGCCATCTTGCAGACATGCATGGAGGACGCGGCCATCCTGGATGCCTGCTTGCACCACCATGAGCGCCTGGACGGCAAAGGCTACCCCCATGGTCTGAGCAACGAGCAGCTGACACGCCTGACGCGCATGACGGCAATCTGCGACATCTATGACGCCATCACCTCCGACCGACCCTACAAAAAAGGCTGGTCGCCCACCGAAGCTCTGCAACGCATGAAACAGTGGTGCCACGCACACATCGATGCACAGATTTTCGAGGTCTTCGTGCGCACCATTGGCGTGTATCCGCTCGGCAGCCTGGTGCGCATGCAATCGGGCCTGCTGGGCGTGGTCTGTGGCTCTGCATCCGGCAGCATGTCCAGGCCCAAGGTCATGGTTTTCTACCATATCGGCCTGCAGCGCATGCTGCGCACGCCGCAAGTGGTGGACCTGGAAAAAATGACCGAAGAGTGCATTGCGGACAGCGAAGAGCCCAGCCAGTGGCCGACGCTGAACATGGAGCAGCTTTGCCAGAAAGCCGCAAAACTGGTGAACCTTGCCTGACAGCCACGACCCGGTGGCTATCGGCGTCTATGGGCAGACATGCCGTGCTGCCTGGTTGCGGCCTGCCGCCTTGGCGCCATACAGGGCCTCATCGGCACAACGGATGAGCTGCTGGGCGCCGCCCGCACAGGGGACATGACTGGCAGTGCCGGCGCTGATGGTGACTACTTTGGCCACCTCTGAACAGCTATGGGCGATCTCCAGCGCCCTGACCGCCTGCACCATGCGTTCCGCCACTGCGGACGTGCCCTGCGCGTCGGTATCCGGCAATATGATGGCGAATTCCTCACCTCCGTAGCGCGCCACCAGATCGGTTTCGCGATGCACGCAGCTTTGGATGCCGGCGGCAACCGCCTGCAGGCAGGCATCTCCCTGCAGGTGGCCGTAGCGATCGTTGTAGCGCTTGAAATAATCCACATCCACCAGCACCATGCCGACCGGACGCCTGCTGCGCCGCGCCATGGCGTAGACCTGCGCCAGACGCTCGTTGAAGTGCGCGCGATTGGCAATGCCCAGCAGGGGATCGGTAATGGACAAGGCTTTCAGGCGCTCATTGGCCTCTTCAAGCTCTCGCGTGCGGCGTGCCACACGGGCTTCCAGCGTCTGGTTGGCCAGCGCCAGCTGGGCGTTTTGCGCCGTCAGCGCGGTGTAGAGCTTGCCGATCATCTTGAGCAGGGCCTGGGTGCCGTTGTCATGGTTGCCCCGCTCTTGCTCGTATGCCTGGGCAGGGGATGCGCCGGCGCGGATGGAGTCGATCTGCCGGGCCATGGACTGATCGATGCCCAGGATATGCAACCCCAGCCAGGAGGTCAGAAAGCCCACCAGGGTCGTGGCGGGATCGGTCATGGTGGTGCGCTGCGCCCAAAGCATGATCACCTGTTCCACGAACTGCTGGTGCATGATGCGGTGGCTTTCCACATGGCGCTGGTCCAGTGCGTAGCGCGCCATCAAGGCCTCTTCTTCCTGGAAATGGTGCTCGGTATAGGCCAGCAAGCGTGCATAGGTGTCTGCCAGCACCGTTTCACGATCGTCGCTTTTGGAAAAAAGGCCGAGGTTCAGCTTATTGAACAGATCCACCAGCTCATGGTGCTGCTCGTCGACAGATGCCAAACCCGTCACGAAATGCTCATCCCATACAAAAGTGGTGTCCATAGCGCGCTGTCGCCAAAGAAAAGGTAAATGAGTGTAGGGAGGGCATGCCACAGCCTTCTGACGCGCATCAAAAACTGAAGGCGGAAGGCATAGGGACTTACCTCATGCAATCAGGGATATTGCAAAGCCCGAGCCGCAAGACAGCACCCAGATTTGCGAGAATCGCCGTCTTTGGTTTCACCTTGGAACGGGCTTGTCAGGCCCTCAAGAATTCGCATGTCTTCTAGCCCCCGCGCTCATACCCTCAGTGATTTCGACTTCGTGCTCCCCGAGCACCTGATTGCCCAACACCCTGCTGCCGAACGCAGCAGTTCGCGCCTGCTGGATGCACGCGCACCGCAGTTGGTCGATCGCATCTTCAAGGACCTGCCCGAACTGCTGCACGAAGGCGATCTGCTGGTTTTCAACGACACCAAGGTCGTCAAGGCCCGCGTGTTTGGCGAGAAGGCCTCTGGCGGCAAGCTGGAGCTGTTGATCGAGCGCGTGCTGCAAGGCAACGAAGTCGTGGCCCACATGAAGGTCAGCAAAAAGCCTCTGCCCGGCGCACGCATTCACCTGTGCGGTGGCGTGAAAAATGGCGGCTTTGATGCCGTGCTGCTGGGGCGCTGGCCTGAAGACAATGGCCCGCTGTTTCGCTTTGCGCTGACCGGCGCCAACGGCGAAACGCCATGGGAGCTGATGGACCAGTACGGCCACCTGCCCTTGCCACCGTATATCGAGCGCAACCAGAACGCCGAAGTCGACCCCGACGAAGCCGAAGACACGGAGCGCTACCAGACCGTGTTTGCCAGCCACCCTGGCGCCGTGGCAGCCCCCACGGCCGCGCTGCATTTTGACGACAAGGTATTGGCCGCGCTCAAAGCCAAAGGGGTGGAAACCGCATCCGTCACCCTGCACGTGGGCGCAGGCACGTTCCAGCCGGTCAAGACCGAGAACCTGGCCGAGCACCAGATGCACAGCGAGTGGTACAACATTCCGCTGGAAACCCTGGCCGCCTTGGAGCGTTGCCGCCAGCGCCGTGGCCGCATCATTGCCGTCGGCACGACCAGTGTGCGCACCCTGGAATCCTGGGCACGCAGCGGCCAGATTTCGGGCGACACCAATATCTTCATCACACCCGGCTTCGAGTTCCGCGTGGTGGACTGCCTGATCACCAATTTTCACCTGCCCAAGAGCACGCTGATGATGCTGGTCAGCGCCTTTGCCGGCTACAAGCACATCATGGATGTCTACCAGCACGCCATCGCCAGCAGCTATCGTTTCTTCAGTTATGGCGATTCGATGATCTTGGAGCGTCGTCGCTGAACGGCATCAGGCATAAGCCCTACAGGGAGCACTTCAGTGCTCCCTTTTTTGGTGATTGCGCAGGCGCCGAGCCACTGGTCACAATGCGCCATGCCTTTCATCACCTCCACCTCCGTGCGCAGCACACTGTGCCTGGCCAGCGCCTTGCTGCTGGCAAGCTGCGGCGGCAGCCACCACCATGCGGCACCGGCTGACTCGCCCTGGCTCGACATTCACCTGCTGGCGTTCAACGACTTTCACGGCCATTTGGAGCCCCCCGGGATGCAGGCAGTCGTGCCCACACACCATGGCCACACACAAAAAATGGCCGTGGGCGGCATGCCCTGGCTTGCAGGCACCGTGCAGCAGCTGCGCCAGCGTTATCCCCTGCATGCCGTGGTCAGCGCGGGAGACATGGTGGGCTCTTCCCCGCTGCTGTCTTCCTTTTTCCTGGATGAGCCCACGATTGAGGCGGCCAATGCCATGCAGGTGGACTTTGCCGCGGTGGGCAATCACGAGTTTGACCGCGGCTGGCAGGAGCTGCTGCGCCTGGCACAGGGTGGCTGCGAGACTTACACCCAGCGCACGCCCTGCCAGGTCAATCCCCGCTTTGCGGGTGCGCAATTTCCCATTCTGGCCGCCAATGTCTCCACCGAAGAGGGCCGCAGCCTGCTGCCTGCGACAGGGCTGAAAACCTTTGAGCAAAACGGCCAGCAAGTGACCGTGGGCTTTATTGGCATGACGCTCAAGGACACCCCCAAACTGGTGATGGAATCGGCCACCCGAGGTCTGCGCTTTGGCAATGAAGCACAAACCGCCAATGCCTTGGTGCCAGAGTTGCTCGCCCAAGGGGCTGATCTGATTGCCGTCCTGCTGCACGAAGGCGGGCAAACCGCTGTTTCGCCTTTTGAACAAGGCTGCGAGGGCCTGAGT
>JAEYRT010000294.1 GCA_023435325.1 Pseudomonadota bacterium
CCACCGCAGGTGCGCCGGTTCCCCCCAGCGGGGCTGTGAGCCCGGGGGCACAGATCGCACCCGTGGTGGCAGCAGCCCAGGCTGCGCTGGCCAACACGGTGAACCTGTCTCCCCAAGCCCAGCAGGCCGTGAAGCTGGAGGCGTTTGCGCAATTGGTCACGCAGCTGGTCAACCAGGTACAGCCCACCAAGGTTGACATGCCTGCCAGCTGGCCTGCTGGCGGGGTGCTGCCCCAGCTGCAGCAGCTGGTGTCCGCCTTGCTGCAGCAAGCCACTGCCGGGCAGCCGCTGCCCCAGCAATTGGTGAGCCTGCAGTCCTGGTCGGCGCAGCTCACCCAGGCCGTTCTGCAGCGCGCAGGCACAGCGCAGCTGTCCCCTCCTGCGGCAACCAGCGGTGTCCAGGCACCTGCCCCGTCACAAACAGCTGCTTTGCCTGCACTGCAAAACTGGCTGGTACAGCAAGGCAGCATCCAGGCGGAAGATGGGGAGCGCGCTTTCACCTTGACGCTGCGTGTACCCGTCGCCTGGGCACAGGCGCAAGCGGCACTGGCTGCGGCTCTGCCCAAGCCCATGCCCGGTCATGCATCTGCCAACATGCCTGCTGCAGCGGTGGGCCATCCAGGCCTGCCCGTGTCCTCCGGGGCTGCGCCGATGGCGACCTCTACCGGCAGTTTCGGCACACTGCAGCTGCCCTTTGCCGGCAGCGTGCAACAACTGGCCAGCGGCAGCATGGGGCTGGTGATGCAGCCGCTGGTGCAGCCTGGGACTGCGGCAGCCATGACAGCACAGACCATGCGCACCAGCGCCATCTTGCAGCTGGAGTTCCAGCCCCTGGCCCAGGCCGTGCAAAGCGCGCAGGCCGCATCGGTCTACCTGCCCGCACATCTGGTGCCCCAGGATGTGCAAGCCATGCTGCAAGGCCGCGGCACCGACCCCTGGCTGCTGATGGCACAGGCCCAGGCGGATGGCCAGGGCAGAAAGCAGCAAAGCAATGCCAACGAGCAAAGCAACTTCTGCAACCGAGCAGGCTGCCAATACCAGGGCCGCGCCATCTGCGCGCAGCCATTCTGTGCAGAGATGAATTACCTGTGGTCTGTGGACCGTGCACAGCGCGCCTCCCGCCTTTGATTTCTAGTTAGCGCCTTGTGAGGGCGGGTTTGACCGAGTTTGACGCACACCGTCAGTGCACCGGAGACTGTAGCTCTGTGCCTGAATGGTGATGACATGGCCCTGAATGACCACGTGTGGGCATGCAGTCAATGCCGGACTGGGCAGACGGGGGTCTGCCAGTACGGCCAGGGAGTTCACAACCCAGAGTGCTGAAGCACCGCTTTCTTTTCACAACGACAAGGAGACAGACATGCACACCACCCTGAAAATCGCCCGGCGCGGCCTGATCAGCGCTTGCGCCTTGATGGCTCTTGGTCTGGGCAATGCCATGGCCGCCCCCTGGCCCGACAAACCCGTCATTCTGGTTGTGCCTTACACGGCAGGCGGCCCCACCGATGTGGTGGCACGCCTGCTGGCCGTGCCCATGGGCGAGGTGCTCGGCCAGTCCGTGCTGGTGGAAAACACCGTCGGGGCAGGTGGCACGATTGCCCCCGCCCGCGTGGCCAAGGCCAAGAACGACGGCTACACCATTTTGATTCACCACATGGGCATGGCCACAGCCCCCGCGCTGTACAAGACCCTGCCTTACGACCCGCTGAAAGACTTTGAATACATCGGGCAGGTGCTGGATGTGCCCATGACGCTGCTGTCACGCAAGGACTTCCCTGCCGACAACTTCCAGCAGCTGCAGGATTACGTCAAAAAGAATGCGGACAAGGTGACCCTGGCCAATGCCGGTATTGGCGCAGTCTCCCAGCTGTGCGGCATGCTGTTCATGCACCAACTGGGCGTGAAGCTCACCACCGTCCCTTACAAGGGCGCAGGACCGGCGATGAACGATTTGATGGGAGGCCAGGTCGATCTGCTGTGCGACCAGACCACCCAGACCGTCCCCGTGATCAAGGATGGAAAACGCGCCAAAGTGTTTGGTGTGACCACACCCGAGCGACTGGCTTCGCTGCCCGATATTCCCACCTTGAACGAGCAAGGTCTCAAAGGCTTTGATGTGAAGGTGTGGCACGGCATGTACGCTCCCAAGGGCACACCACAGGAAGTGATTGAAAAGCTCAACCAGGCGCTCAATGTAGCCATCAAGGACGCAAACGTGAAAGCCCGCATTGCCGACCTGAGCTCTGATCTGGTGTCGCCTGAAAAGGCCTCTCCCGAGGGTTTGCGCAAGCACCTGGAATCCGAAGTGGCACGATGGGCCAAGGTCATCAAGGAAACCGGCGTGACGGCCGAGTAACGCAGTGGCAAAGCGCTGACAGGGCACACCTCATCGAGTGCCCGCCAGCGCTTCCCATCGGAGATGACGCACCCGCCAGGTGCAAAAAAGCGGCCCAAGGCCGCTTCCATTGACTCGGGGCCGCCCGCTGCTTACGGATACAGGCCACGCATTTCGCGCGCATGCAGAATGCGTTTGCAGGCAACGATAAAGGTGGCCGTACGCAGACTGACCTTGTTCTCCTGCGCCACCTGCCATATCCCGGCAAAGGCCTCGCGCATGATGCGCACGAGACGCGCATTGATCTCGTCCTCGCTCCAGAAGAAGCTGGAGAAGTCCTGCACCCACTCAAAGTAGCTCACGGTCACGCCACCGGCATTGGCAATCACATCAGGCAGCACCAGCACGCCCTTGTCATGCAGGATGTCATCGGCTTCGGGAGTGGTCGGCCCGTTGGCCCCTTCGATCACCATCTTGGCACGAATGCGCTGGGCGTTGTCCTTGTTGATCTGGCCTTCCAGTGCCGCGGGAATCAGGATGTCACAGTCGACCGACCAGAACGCCTCGTTTTCAATGGTCTCCGCGCCTGCGAATCCGCCCACGCCTCCCTGGGTACGCACATGCTCGAGCAAGGCTGGCACATCCAGGCCGCTGGCGTTGTAGACCGATCCCGTGTGGTCCTGCACGGCCACCACATGGGCACCTGCTTCCGCAAACAGCTTGCCTGCCGTGCCGCCTACATTTCCAAAGCCCTGTACCGCCACACGCGCACCTTCGATGCGCAGCCCGGTATGCCGTGCCGCCTCCACCCCCACAGTGAAAACGCCACGGCCTGTGGCTTCCACACGCCCCAACGAACCACCCAGGTCGATCGGCTTGCCTGTGACCACGCCAGTGGCCGTCGAACCCGTGTTCATGGAATAGGTGTCCATCATCCAGGACATGATCTGGCCATTGGTGTTCACATCAGGCGCCGGAATGTCCTTGGACGGCCCGATCAAAATGCCGATCTCGCTGGTGTAGCGACGTGTGAGGCGCTCCAGCTCCGCCGTGGACAGCTTGCGCGGATCCACCCGGATACCGCCCTTGGCGCCCCCATAAGGTACGTTCACGGCGGCATTCTTGATGGACATCCATGCCGACAGTGCCATCACTTCCGACAGCGTCACATCCTGGTGGAAGCGTACCCCACCCTTGCCTGGACCGCGGCTGAGGTTGTGCTGCACGCGATAGCCCTCGAAGTGGGCAATGGTGCCATCGTCCATTTCAATGGGCACATCCACCACCAGAATGCGTTTGGGACGCTTGAGGGTTTCGACCCAGCGCGCCAGCGACCCCAGATAAGGCGTGACCCGGTCAACTTGCTGCAAATAAGTGCCCCAGGGCCCGACCTCCTCCGGGTTCAGATAGGAAGGCAGGGCGTGATTGGTCCAGGGTGCAGAGCGGTCTTGTACAGACATAAAAAAACCTCGGTTAAATGGCTGCCACCGCGTGGCCGATGCGATGCGCAATGTGCAGCTCGATGGTGTTTTCAGGCTACGCCGTGCGCCCCGAACTGTCCAAGGCCGCTTGTTTGGCAATCTATACATTTCCCGCATAACCATGGGCAGGATGGCTGGCGACAATGCTGCACCGGTTCTGCATTGCCCGAACACCCGCCTTCACGCATATTCATGCACAGTGGATTGCACGCTGTGTGCGTCCTGAAAACAATGTCCTCGCGCTGCATGTCGTCGTCAGAGGAATCCGTCTGCGCTGTGCGGGCACCGGACGACAGGCTGCGCAAAGGTTCGAGGTTTTGCCATGATTGCGCCCATGTCGACCGATTCCGAAAAAGATTGCTCTACGGGTTTGTGCTCCACAGGCCCGTCCCCCTTTGCCAACCAACCGCCGCTGGGTTTGAACCTGCTGGCCAAGGACGATCCTGAAGACGTCCTGCCAGACTGGAAACAGATCGCGCCCGAGCTGCCGGAGGACGCGTATTCCGTTGCCGATGCGCTGTGGTGGAGCCACAAGCTGGGCGAGCGCTCCGCGCGAGGGAGTGACGTGGTCTTCATGCTGCGCGATGCTGCTGATGCACGCGCCGTGCAAAACGCCTTGTCCCTGGCACGCAAGTGGTGGCCTGCGGCCAGCGTGCCGCGCTTCTGGAAGTCCGGCGGCGCTGCGCGCGATGCAGCGGCGCTGATCCACGTTCCGCTGCCAGAGAGCGGCATTCAAGCCGGTGTCACCACCGCTGTGGCGCCGACCACGGTCTTCAGCCTGCGTGGCGTGGAAGGCGAAATCGCCCTGCGCCTCGGCCAGGACGTGACGGCCGCGCAAGCTGCAGCCCTGACACCCGACACCGCACGCGAGCTGATCGATGCCTATGCCGTGGCCATCGAATTCGTGGACAGCCGCTGGCGCGAGGGCACCCAGGCTCCGGCGCTGGCCTTGCTGGCAGATGGCCAGTGCCATGGCGGTCTGGCGCTGGGTGCCTGGAAAGACTTTGCGCCCCTGCGCAACCATGACTGGCACCAGCAAACCTGCACACTGCGCATCAACCAAGACCCAGCGCAAAACTTTGCCGGCACGCACAGCCTGCAAGACCCCACATGGCTGCTGCCCGAATGGCTCCAGCATGTCACCACGCACTACGGCACCGTAACAGCGGGCACCGTGGTGACAACCGGCACCTGGACAGGCTGCCCCGCAGTGCAAGCCGGAGATCTGGTCACCGTATGTTTTGACGGTCTGGGAGAGGTGCGCTGGCAGTTCTGAGCACTGCAACCGCGCCATCTGCCAAACGCCCGCCTGCAATTGTCAGCCGGGCGTGTGCGTTCTCGCGTCGGGGGCACACGCGGCGCTGCTTCTAAGCTGACAAAGCAGCCCTTCTTGAACTTAGAAGCGCCCTACTGGGCAACCCTAGGCACGCGCACCGGGTTCTTTCTTATGGTGGAGTGACTGCATGCAAAAACCACAAGGAGACCCTCCATGCAATTCCACCGCCGTGTCCTGGCCACCTGCCTCGCCCTGCTGCCTCTGGCCAGTTGGGCTTCCGACTGGCCCAACCGCCCCATCACCATTGTGGTTCCGGCCGCTGCAGGCGGCACCACCGATATCGCGGCCCGCGTGCTGGCAGACAAGATG
>JAEYRT010000305.1 GCA_023435325.1 Pseudomonadota bacterium
CATCGGGGATTGCACAGATCTTGGAAGGCCAGCAAGAGCGTATGCAGCGGCTGTTGCGGGCCTTTGTCCGGGACTTCGAAACATCGCCCCAGGACATGCTGCAACTGTTCGCCCAACAAGACTGGAAAGCCCTGGGAACGCTGGCCCACACACTCAAGGGATCGCTGGGGTACTTGGACCAGCCCTGCGCCATGCAAGCCATGGACAACCTGGATTGGGCCTGCAAGCATGAAGCAGTGACACAGGCCACGGCCGATGCAGCAGCCCAGCACCTGCGCCGAGTGTTGCTGCACATTTGCCGGCAACTCGATACCATGCCATCCGCGCCCACAGCCTCCTGCAGCGGTCTGGACACCCAGCAAATGCTCATCTTGCTGGGGCAGGCCATTCCTTTGATACAACGTGGTGACTATGCGGGCATGCATGTGCTGGAACAACTGGAATCCGGTCTGCGCGGCAGTCCGCTCCACGCCCTGGCTGCACGGGCACTGGTTCTGGCCGAAGATCTGGAAAATGCCGCTGCGTGTGCGTGCCTGCAGGAACTGCGTGGCGAACTGCACACCAAGGTGCCCACTTCACAATGATGCAGATGAGTTTTGCTTTCAACGCGTTGCGTGCCACTGCGGTATCGATTCTGATCGTTGATGACGAACGTCTGAACCGTGCCACACTGGCCGAACTGCTGCAGCCCCATTACCAGGTGCTTCTGGCCAAAAATGGCAAGAGCGCCCTGGAAATCGTGCGCAACGAACGCTCCCACCTGGGACTGGTTCTGCTGGATGTCAGCATGCCCGGCATGGACGGTTATGAAGTCCTGCGGCAATTGCGCGCCGAGGAAAGCACGGCCCATATCCCTGTCATTTTCATCACCGGCCAAAGCGACGAAGCCGCAGAAGAATACGGCCTGCGGCTGGGGGCCGCAGACTATGTTTCCAAACCGATTCGCCCCGCCGTGCTGCAGGCCCGCGTGAAACACCAGATCGACCTGTTTTTGCGCAAGCGCGAGCTGGAACACCTCGCACTGGCCGATGGCCTCACAGGGCTGGCCAACCGCCGCCACTTTGATGAGGCACTGGACCATATCCACCGACGCTGCCAGCGCTCGGGCGAATATCTGGGCCTGGCGCTGATTGATATCGACCACTTCAAGCAGTTCAACGACCACTACGGCCACCTGCAGGGCGACGATGCCTTGCGGGCAGTGGCCCAGGCCATGCGCCAGCATGCGCAGCGTGCCGGTGACCTGGCCGCACGCTATGGCGGTGAAGAGTTTGCCTTTGTGAACATGGGCAGCAAGGAAACCATGCCGCAGCTGGCTGAAAACTTTCGCCAGGCGATTGTCAATCTTGGCATCTCACACCAAGGCTCCCCCATGGGCCAGTTGACCATCAGTGCGGGGGTCGTGGTGTGTCGCCCGCAGTTGTCCAGCAGCTTGAGCGATCTGCTCAACCACGCCGACCAGCTGCTCTATCAGGCCAAGACCCAGGGCCGCAACCGCATCCAACTGCGAGTGCTGGAGTAGTGTGGCAATGTGGATGCACCCAAGACAATGCTTGTGGCTGATCGCATGGCTCTTCAGTGCAGGGCTGTGGTGCCCGCCTTTGCTGGCCAGCCCCCTGACGCTTGCCAACACCTACCACGCCCGGCTGGATCTGCAGCAGTACTGGGTCAGCGAGAAATATGACGGTGTTCGAGCCCACTGGACGGGCAGCCGCTTGCTCAGCCGTCAGGGGCTGCCGATTGAAGCGCCGGCCTGGTTTACCGAAGGCTGGCCGCCGCAGGCCATGGATGGTGAGCTATGGGCAGGCCGTGCGCAATTTGCGCGGGTGCAATCCACCGTGGCCCAAGGGCGCAAAGATGAAAGCGGATGGCGCCAACTGCGCTATATGGTGTTCGATCTACCCCAGCATACAGGGCCGTTCACGGCGCGTGTGCAGGCGCTGCAAACACTGACGCAGCGCCTGCAGCAACCGTGGGTGCAAGCGGTGCCACAGTGGCAAGTGGGCAGCCATGAAGACTTGATGCGCCAACTGCGGCACATGAGCCAGCAAGGCGCGGAAGGCCTGATGCTGCGCCACGCCGATGCGCCCTACCGCAGCGGACGCAGCGACGATCTCATCAAGCTCAAGCTGTTTGAAGATGCCGAGGCCGTGGTCGTCGGCCATCTTCCCGGCAAAGGCAAATACCAGGGCATGACGGGCGCATTGCTCGTCGAGATGCCCAGCGGCCAGCGTTTTCGTCTGGGCAGTGGCTTAAGCGATGCCATGCGCGCCCAGCCGCCGGCGATTGGCAGCACCATCACCTACCGCTACAACGGCACACATCCCAGCGGATTGCCCCGTTTTGCACGCTTTTGGCGTGTGCGCCACCCTGTGCAACCTTGATAAAAAAGAAGCGCCTGACGTTGATGCAGCAAGGACTTCAGATATTTTTCTATCTGAAACCCTTGTCCATCAAGCGTCAGGCGCTTTTATTTTTTAGAACCTGATCTTGTGAAAACTTGTGAAAAACCAGGTTTAGCGCTGTACCGTGCCTATTTGGCCGCTGCGCCAGTGGATTTGGCCACTGGCTTGCGCACCTGGGACTTGGCACGTGGCTTGACTGCCTGCTTTTTGTTGGCAGGCTGCTCTTGCACCACGCAATCGGCATAAAAGCGCACATTGCCGTGCTCGTCCTCGATCTCCACCAGACCGTGGATATCGGTTTCAAAGCCGGGGCATTCCTTGGCAAAGTCGCGGGCGAACAGCAGGTAATCCACGATCTTCTTGTTGAAGACTTCACCGGGAATCAACAGCGGAATGCCTGGTGGGTACGGTGTGACCAGACCCACGGTGGTGCGACCGACCAGGTGATCGATTTCCACACGCTCCGTCTTGCGCTGGGCGATGTGGGCGTAGGCATCCGAGGGCTTCATCGCAGGCTGCAGATCGGACAGGTACATCTCGGTCGTCAGACGGGCGATGTCGTACTTGGCGTACAACTCGTGCACATGCTGGCACAGGTCACGCAGACCCATGCGTTCGTAGCGGCGGTGTTGCTGCACGAACTCGGGCAGGATGCGTGCCAGCGGCTGGTTGCGGTCGTAATCGTCCTTGAACTGCTGCAACGCCGTCAGCATGGTGTTCCAGCGGCCCTTGGTGATGCCGATGGTGAACATGATGAAGAACGAGTACAGGCCGGTCTTCTCGACCACCACGCCATGCTCGGCCAGGTACTTGGTCACGATGGACGCCGGGATGCCAGTGTCGGCAAAGTCGCCATCCAGGTCCAGACCGGGTGTGACGATGGTGGACTTGATGGGGTCCAGCATGTTGAAGCCGTCGGCCAGATCCCCGAAGCCGTGCCAGTTGTCGAACTCCTTGCCGTTCTTTCGCTTGGACTTGGGCGCCACATCCTTGCCACGGATGATCCAGTCATCCGCGCGGCCCACGCCTTCGTCGGCCAGCTTTTCCGGACCCCAGACCTGGAACCACCAGTCGTCATCGCCAAACTCGTCCTCCACCTTGCGCATGGCGCGGCGGAAGTCCAGTGCTTCCAGAATCGACTCTTCCACCAGCGCCGTGCCGCCGGGCGGTTCCATCATGGCGGCTGCCACATCGCAGCTGGCAATGATGCTGTACTGCGGGCTGGTCGAGGTGTGCATCAAGTACGCCTCGTTGAACAGGTGGTGGTCCAGTTTTTCCGTCTGGGAATCCTGCACCAGCACGTGCGAGGCCTGGCTGATACCGGCCAACAGCTTGTGGATGGACTGGGTGGCGTAAACCACCGATTCCTTGGGGCGCTGGCGCTTCTTGCCCATGGCGTGGTAGGTGCCATAGAAGGGGTGGAAGGCCGCGTGGGGCAGCCATGCTTCGTCAAAGTGCAGGTTGGCCACGTAGCCATCCAGCATGGTCTTGATGGTTTCGGTGTTGTAGAGCACACCGTCATAGGTGGACTGCGTCAGCGTCAGCACGCGGGGCTTGACGGCCTTGGCATCCACGCCCTTGAGCAGCGGATTGGCGGCAATCTTGGCCTGGATGGATTCCACGCTGAATTCGCTCTGTGGAATGGGGCCAATGATGCCAAAGTGGTTGCGCGTGGGCTTGAGGAACACCGGAATCGCACCCGTCATGATGATGGAGTGCAGGATGGACTTGTGGCAGTTGCGGTCCACCACCACCACGTCGCCGGGTGCCACGGTGTGGTGCCACACGATCTTGTTCGAGGTGGAAGTGCCATTGGTCACAAAGTAGCAATGGTCGGCATTGAAGATGCGCGCCGCATTGCGCTCGGACTCACCGATCGCGCCGTTATGGTCCAGCAGCTGGCCCAGCTCCTCCACGGCATTGCACACGTCGGCGCGCAGCATGTTCTCGCCATAGAACTGGTGGTACATCTGGCCCACGGGGCTCTTCAAAAATGCCACGCCGCCCGAGTGACCGGGGCAATGCCAGCTGTACGAGCCATCTTCCGCATAGTCCAGCAACGCCTTGAAGAAGGGGGGCTGCACGCTCTCCAGATAGGCCTTGGCTTCACGGATGATGTGCTTGGCCACGAACTCTGGCGTGTCCTCGAACATGTGGATGAAGCCATGCAGCTCGCGCAGGATGTCGTTGGGCAGGTGGCGTGCCGTCTTGGTTTCGCCGTAGATGTAGATCGGCACTTCCTCATTCTTGCGGCGCACTTCACCAATGAAGCTGCGCAGGCTGTGAATGATGGGATCGTCGTTGTCGCCTGTCAGCTCTTCGTCATCGATCGACAAGATGAAAGCACTGGCGCGACTTTGCTGTTGCGCAAACTGACTCAGGTCGCCATAACTGGTCACCCCCAAGACTTCAAAGCCCTCCACTTCAATGGCCTGCGCCAAAGCGCGAATGCCAAGACCTGACGTGTTGTCGGAGCGGTAATCCTCGTCGATGATGACGATGGGAAAACGGAATTTCATGCGCAACCCTTTGCAATCGGGAAACAATAAAAGCGATCAGGCGGGCAGTGTAAGTAATATCTGCCTGGATACTGCACATCGCAGAGCTTTTTCCTACATTTGCAGGCAGTTTGATTGTGGTGTTGCCAATGCCTGCAGAGGGCATGGCAACCGCTGGGAGACAACGTGGAAGCAAGTACGCTTTGGTGGATATTGGCCGGCATCACCATCGCCGCAGAGCTGGTGACAGGAGGCATTTATTTGCTGATGATCGCCCTGGGGCTGGCCGCAGGTGCCATTGCGGCGCATCTGGGCCTGAGCATCACGGCACAGATCAGCACAGCCGCCGCCGTGGGTGCCCTGGCCGTGGTGGTATGCCGCAGAGTGCGCGGCAAGCGCATGCCGGAACTTCCTGCCTCTGCCAACCCTGATTTGAATCTGGATATCGGCGAGACACTGCATGTTCCCGAATGGAGCCCCGACGGCACAGCCCGCATCCCTTATCGCGGCAGCCAGTGGACCGTTGCTTTACGCGCGGGCAGCCTGCCTGCCCCTGGCCTGTACCGTGTCATCGAAGTGCAAGGCAACCGCTTGATCGTGGACAAGGCCTGAAGGCGGTCTGGCACTTTCTGTTTTTTCTTTTGCTTTTGCATTCCTCTTTCTGAAAAGGCTCCGCCATGGAAATCGCCATCGTCGCGTTTGTAATTGCCGCCATCTTTATCAGCATGTCGGTCAAGATCGTCCCCCAGCAACACGCGTGGATCAAGGAACGCTTTGGCAAGTACGCCGGCACCCTCAGCCCTGGCCTGCGCATCATCATTCCCTTCATCGAAAAAGTGGCCTACAAACACAGCCTCAAGGAAATTCCCCTGGATGTGCCCAGCCAGGTCTGCATCACGCGCGACAACACGCAATTGCAGGTCGATGGCATTTTGTACTTTCAGGTCACCGACCCCATGCGCGCCAGTTATGGCTCGTCCAACTACATCATGGCCGTGACACAGCTGGCACAAACCTCGCTGCGCAGCGTGATCGGCAAGCTGGAGTTGGACAAGACCTTTGAAGAGCGCGACATGATCAACGCCCAGGTGGTGGCCGCCATTGACGAAGCCGCGCTGAACTGGGGCGTGAAAGTGCTGCGTTACGAGATCAAGGACCTGACCCCGCCGGCCGAGATCCTGCGCGCCATGCAGGCCCAGATCACGGCCGAGCGCGAAAAGCGTGCCCTGATTGCCGCTTCGGAAGGCCGCCGTCAGGAACAGATCAATATCGCCACCGGCGAGCGCGAAGCCTTCATCGCCCGCTCTGAAGGTGAAAAGCAGGCCGCCATCAACAAGGCCCAAGGTGAAGCGGCCGCCATCACGACGGTGGCGGAAGCCACCGCCCAGGCGCTGGAGCGCGTGGCCACCGCCATCCGCCAGCCCGGCGGCGAGCAGGCCGTACAGCTCAAGGTGGCAGAAAGTGCCGTGGACGCTTACAGCAAGGTTGCCCAGGACGCCAACACTACGCTGATCGTGCCCAGCAATATCTCGGAAGTTTCGGGCCTGATTGCCTCGGCCATGCGTGTGGTGCAACAAGGCAAGAACAGCAATTAATTGCCGGTTGCCGCTGATAAATTGCACACCAAGCGCTAAAGCGCGCAAAATTCTGGTTAGAATAGCGGTCTTCGGAAGGGTGGATGAGCGGTTTAAGTCGCACGCCTGGAAAGCGTGTGTAGGTTAATAGCCTACCGCGGGTTCGAATCCCGCCCCTTCCGCCAGATACACACATCCCTGCAAGTTCAACGACTTGCAGGGATTTTTCATTTGGAAAGCAGCAGCATGGGCACTCATCCATGCAGATTCCTGTGGCACCTTCGCACCACGCGCATGTCTTACCCCAGGCCGCCAACGAAAGACGGCAAGCGCCCGCCACCAGCAAAACCGCAACTGGCAGCGCATCCAGGCTTGCTTGTCCACCGTGCAAAGCATAGATTGTGGTGTCACCCACTTTCTGCGGCTCTCAATGCACATTAGTTTTCATGGCGCAGCCCAGGCTGTCACAGGTTCCTGCTTTCTGATCGAAGGGCAAGGCTGCCAGTTTCTGGTGGACTGCGGCATGGCGCAAGGTGGCCGTGAAGCAGATGAACACAACGAGCAGGCCTTTGCCTTTGATGCCACACAGATTGATTTTGTGGTGCTCACCCATGCCCACATTGATCACAGTGGCCTGTTGCCCAAACTCGTCGCCAGGGGTTTTCAAGGTCCCATCTACTGCACGCCAGGTACCAAGGATTTATTGGCAGTGCTGCTCAAGGACAGCGCCCACATCCAAATGATGGATGCCGAACGTGCAGCTCGCCGCCAGCGTGAGGGCAAAAAGCCCGAGCGCGATGTGCCTGCACCCTTGTATTCCCTGGCACATGTCGCCAGCACACTCGCGCTGGTGCAGGCCCAGCCGTATGGCCGCCG
>JAEYRT010000009.1 GCA_023435325.1 Pseudomonadota bacterium
GCTCACACCGCTGTCCCACTGGGCATGGTTTGCCGCCTACGTGGGCTCTTCCGTGGTGCGCGGTCTGGTCGTGGGCTTGGGTGTGTATGTCGTCACCCTGTTTTTTACCCCTGCCGTGGCCGTGGCACCGCTGTGGATCGTGGTGTTTGCCGTGCTGGGCGCTGCACTGCTGGGCACGCTGGGCTTGATTGCAGGCCTGTGGGCCGACAAGTTCGATCAGATGGCGGCCTTCCAGAACTTCTTGATCATGCCCATGACCTTTTTGTCGGGCGTGTTCTATTCCATTCAATCGTTGCCGCCTTTTTGGCAGCAGGTCAGCCATCTGAATCCGTTTTTCTACATGATTGACGGATTCCGCTACGGCTTTTTCGGCCAAAGCGATATCTCTCCGTGGGTGAGCTTGGCCATCGTCGGTGTGGCTTGGCTGGCCGTCAGTGCGCTGGCCATTCATCTGCTGCGCATTGGCTACAAAATCCGCCATTGAACCAGTGTGCCCCCAGGTGCACTGCTACCACCTAGCTGCAGCATGTGTGTTGCAGCATCGAGAACACTATGACTGCTGATCAACTCCAATCCCTCATTCGCGCAGGTTTGAACTGTGAGCATCTGGCCGTGGAAGGTGATGGCCGCCATTGGTATGCCACCGTCGTGTCGGCAGAGTTCGAAGGCAAGCGCCTGCTGGCGCGCCAGCGTCTGGTGTATGCCACCCTGGGTGAACGCATCCAGACAGACGAAGTGCATGCTCTGTCCATGAAGACCTTCACTCCGGCAGAATGGGCCGCCAAGGCTGAATAAGTTCAGATAAATAGATAGCTAACGGCGCTTGATCCTCAAGGTTCGAGCCTGTTTTATTACCAATTTCGATTCAAGGCTCCAACGCCATGGACAAACTCCTCATTCGCGGCGGCCGCCCTTTGCACGGTGAAGTGCTGATTTCCGGTGCCAAAAACGCTGCCCTGCCCGAACTGTGCGCAGCCATGCTGACGGCGCAGCCCGTGACCCTGCACAACGTGCCCCGTCTGCAGGACGTGGCGACCATGCTCAAGCTGATCCGCAACATGGGTGTGAGCGCCGAGCGTGACGACAACGGCACGGTGCAGCTGGACGCTGGTGCGTTGAACCATCCCGAAGCACCTTACGAGCTGGTCAAGACCATGCGTGCTTCCGTGCTGGCACTGGGCCCGCTGCTGGCGCGCTTCGGCCGTGCCAAGGTGTCGTTGCCCGGTGGCTGCGCAATTGGTTCGCGCCCGGTGGACCAGCACATCAAGGGCCTGCAGGCCATGGGTGCCATCATCACTGTGGAAAACGGCTATATGAATGCCAACCTGCCTGAGGGATGGAGTCGCCTGAAAGGCGCACACATCACCACAGACATGATCACGGTGACGGGCACAGAGAACTTCCTGATGGCAGCTGCGTTGGCCGAAGGCGAAACGGTGCTGGAAAACGCCGCCATGGAGCCGGAGATCACCGATCTGGCCGAAATGCTGATCAAGATGGGGGCCAAGATCACCGGCCACGGCACCAGCCGCATCGTGATTCAAGGGGTGGAGGCATTGCATGGCTGCGAGCATGCCGTGGTGGCCGACCGTATTGAAGCGGGCACTTTCTTGTGTGCCGTGGCCGCCACGGGGGGCGAAGCCTTCTTGCGCCATGGCCGTGCCGACCATCTGGGTGCTGTGATCGACAAACTGATCGAAGCAGGTGCCCAGGTGGAGGTCGAAACAGAAGGCATGCGTGTGCGTAGCCAGGGCCGCCTGAAGGCGCAGAGCTTTCGTACCACCGAGTACCCCGGCTTCCCCACGGACATGCAGGCGCAGTTCATGGCGCTGAATCTGGTGGCCGAAGGCACCAGCACGGTCACCGAAACCATTTTTGAAAACCGCTTCATGCACGTCAACGAGATGCTGCGTCTGGGGGCGCACATCACGACCGATGGCCGTGTGGCGACCGTGGTGGGTGGCAAGCCCTTGTCAGGTGCCACGGTGATGGCGACCGACCTGCGTGCGTCTGCGAGTTTGGTGATTGCCGGCCTCGTGGCCCAGGGTGAGACGGTCGTGGACCGTATTTACCACCTGGATCGCGGCTACGATCGCATGGAAGCCAAGCTGCGTGGCTTGGGCGCTGACATTGAGAGAATTTCCTAAATGAGCATCACCATTGCCTTGTCCAAGGGCCGCATCTTTGAAGAAACCGTACCGCTGCTTGCCGCGGCGGGTATTGAAGTCACCGAAGACGTCGAGAAATCGCGCAAGCTGATCTTTGAAACCACGAGGCCCGATGTGCGCGTGGTGTTGGTGCGTGCTTCGGATGTGCCGGTATATGTGCAGTACGGAGGTGCGGATCTGGGCGTGTCGGGGTCCGATTCGCTGATCGAGCACGGTGGCCAGGGCCTGTACCAGCCGCTGGATCTGCAGATTGCCAAATGCCGTGTCAGCGTGGCCGTGCGCAATGGCTTTGACTATGCACATGCTGTCAAGCAAGGGGCGCGCCTGAAGGTGGCCACCAAGTACACGACAATCGCACGCGAGTTCTTTGCCAAAAAAGGCGTGCACGTGGACATGATCAAGCTCTATGGCTCCATGGAGCTGGCCCCGTTGACGGGCATGGCCGATGCCATTGTGGATTTGGTCTCCACGGGCAATACGCTCAAGGCCAATGACTTGGTGGAGGTGGAGCAAATCATCGACATCAGCTCGCGTCTGGTCGTCAATCAGGCCTCGCTCAAGCTCAAGCAGCGCGAGCTGCGTCCCATCATCGATGCGTTTGCACAGGCCGTTGCCGCCAAGAACAACTAACTTTTCTCCCACTGTTGAAGCAGTAAGTACTATGGAAATCGCAGCAAAACCCCTTCGTCTGTCCACCGCGGATGCCAATTTCGAACACGATTTTGCGCAACGCCTGCACTGGTCGGCCGACACGGATGCTGCGATCGAGCAGCGCGTGGCCGATATCTTGGCCGATGTGCAGCAGCGTGGTGATGCCGCAGTGCTGGAGTACACCGCCCGCTTTGATGGCCTGAGCGCAGACAGCGTGCAGGCGCTGGAGCTGACGCAGGTGGAGCTCAAGGCCGCTTTTGACAGCTTGGGCGAAGCCCAGAAGAGCGCGCTGCAAGCCGCTGCGCGCCGTGTCCGCAGCTACCACGAAGCGCAAAAGCAAGCCAATGGCGAGAGCTGGAGCTACCGTGACGAAGATGGCACCCTGCTGGGCCAAAAGGTGACGCCGCTGGACCGCGTCGGCATCTATGTGCCCGGTGGCAAGGCGGCTTATCCATCCAGCGTGCTGATGAATGCCATCCCCGCCCATGTCGCAGACGTGCCAGAGATCATCATGGTCGTACCTACGCCCAAGGGAGAGAAGAACCCGCTGGTGCTGGCCGCAGCTTACGTAGCAGGCGTGCACCGTGCTTTCACCATTGGCGGGGCTCAGGCCGTGGCAGCGCTGGCTTATGGCACCGCGACGGTGCCCAAGGTGGACAAGATCACCGGCCCCGGCAACGCCTACGTGGCCAGCGCCAAAAAGCGTGTGTTTGGCATGGTGGGTATCGACATGATTGCAGGCCCTTCGGAAATCTTGGTACTGGCCGATGGCACCACGCCACCGGACTGGGTGGCCATGGACCTGTTCAGCCAGGCCGAGCACGACGAGTTGGCGCAATCCATCTTGCTCAGTCCAGATGCAGCCTATCTGGATGCCGTGCAGCGTGAGATTGACCGCCTGTTGCCCGAGATGCCGCGCAAAGACATCATCGCCAAGAGCCTCAATGGCCGTGGTGCGCTGATTCTGACCCGCAGCATGGAAGAGGCTTGCGCAATTTCCAACCGCATTGCGCCGGAACACCTGGAAGTCTCCAGCAACGAGCCTCACAAGTGGGAGCCTTTGCTCAAGCACGCCGGTGCCATTTTCCTGGGTGCCTACACCAGCGAATCGCTGGGCGACTACTGCGCTGGTCCCAACCACGTGTTGCCCACCAGTGGTACAGCACGCTTCTCTTCGCCGCTGGGGGTGTACGACTTCCAGAAGCGCAGCTCCATCATTGAAGTCAGCGAAGCCGGTGCCCAAGTACTCGGCAAGATTGCGGCAGAACTCGCTTATGGCGAAGGTTTGCAAGGCCACGCACGCGCGGCCGAAATGCGTCTGAAGTGATTGCTGCCTGCTCTGTGAAAAGCCGCCGCCCTCGCAAGAGGCTGCGGCTTTTTTGTTGCTCCAATGATTGCTGCCATCACATACCAAGATGACACGAAATTAGTGTCACACGAATTTCGTGTAGACTGTCTGGCATGAAAAACGTCACCATTACCGTGGAAGACAGCGTGCTGGAATGGGCGCGCATCGAGGCAGCACGCAGAGGCACCAGTGTCTCGCGCATGCTGGGTGACTTCATGGCTGAAATGCAGCGCCGCGAGGACACTTATGAGCGTGCCTATCTCGCGTGGCGCACGGATGAGCGCTCCTGGAAAGCCCAGTTTGCTGCAC